>JAHDBT010000347.1 GCA_020630215.1 Bacteroidota bacterium | reverse complement strand
TGCATTAAACGGATGAACTCTAAGGTAACTTCATCCCAACAAAAGTGCGGATTGTTTTCGAGTATCCATGCACGGGTACGTTGTATCCCCATCTCTGCAAATTGGAGCGCAATTTTGGCTCTTTTTTCAGAAGAAAAAGTATTGATGATGGCTACCTGTTGTCTGGCAGCTTCTTCGGTTACGTTTATTTTTTTACCCCAAAAGTCCATGTGATTTTATTTTTAGTTTGAATGTCCACCAGCGCAAGTACTCCATATTAAGTTTGTTGTCTAGTAGCAAGAAACGTAAGTCTTCTAGCTGTTTTTCACTATTGCTCATATTATACCAACGCAATTTAGCAATGATTAAATCTTCTTTAGATGCAAGGTAACAATCAACCCCAAAGAAATTGACTTTTTGCCTTCGTTCAAATGCGGTATAGTTGTAATCAGAATCTTTATACGCCATAAAATCGTATCGGATACCTGTTTCATAATTCGTAATATTAACCAACATCCCCTGTTTTAAGTTCTGCTTAAAACTATCTTCAAATCCCATCCACATAGGAAAATGTTTTAAGATTTTTCCGATTTGCTCTGGGTAAATTTGTACAATCAAATCAATATCGTTCGTTGTTCTAGCACGGTTGTAATAACTGACAGCAAAACCACCAACAATCATATAGTTAATATCCTCTAATTCTAATGCAGCAACTAATTTTTCAAGCGATACAGCAAAAATATTGTCCATGCCCAAAATTAACAAATGTTAATTAGAAAGGCAAACTTTAGTTGTGTTTTAACTATTTTGTAATATCACTTAATTTGAATTGGCAATATATTTTCCAGACGGTGTCTGGAAAATTGAGATACGGCATTACCAACCATGATTTTATTTCCCAATACAAAACTTCCCAAATATATTCCCCAACAAATCCTCCGTAGTAACCTCCCCCGAAATCGTCCCCAAATAATGCAACGACTCCTTAATATCAAACGCCAATAATTCCCCTGACAAACCTCCATCTATCCCTCGCAAAACATTATCCAACGACTCATTCGATTTCTCCAAAGCTTCATAATGTCTTGCATTAGAAATAATGGTGCTGCCCTTACTAAGTTGCTGTTGCAGAGCCAAATCATACAACTGATTTTGAAGATGTTCAATGTTCATTTTGTTGAGGGCGGAGGTGCTAACAATTTGGGTGGTGGCTAAATGTTCGCTCGCAAAATCGTAGGGTTCGATGTAGGGGTTTTTGTCCATTTTGTTGGCTACGGCTAGGATGTGTAGGCCGTCTTGTTGTAGGGCTTGGAGGTCTTGGGCAACTTCTTCGGGGGTGAGTGCTATTACGTCGAATACGTATAATAGAATGGTGGATTTACGGATGGTTTCCATTGTTTTTTGTACGCCAATGGCTTCTATTTGGTCTTGTGCGTCGCGGATGCCGGCGGTGTCGATTAAGCGAAATTGGATGCCTTTGATGTTGATGACTTCTTCGATGGTATCACGAGTGGTGCCTGCTATGTCGGATACAATGGCGCGGTCTTCGTTGAGGATGGCGTTTAGGAGGGTGGACTTGCCTGCGTTTGGGCGACCTGCTATTACGGTGGTTACGCCGTGTTTTATGGCATTGCCTAATTCAAAGGAGTTGAGTAGATTTCTAATCAGTTTTTGGATGTTTTGTACCAAACCTATTAAATCTGCTCGGTTGGCAAATTCTACGTCTTCTTCGCCAAAATCTAATTCTAATTCTATCATGGAGGCAAAGTGTATGAGCTGTTCTCTTAGTGCGGTTATTTCGTTGCTAAATCCGCCTCGCATCTGTTGCATGGCAATGCCGTGGGCAGCTTCACTTTCGGAGGCAATGAGGTCGGCTACGGCTTCGGCTTGGCTTAAATCCATGCGGCCGTTGAGGAAAGCACGCATGGTAAATTCTCCTGGCTTGGCTAATCTTGCGCCATAACGGATTAATAAGGCCAATCCTTTTTGTAAAATATAGGGCGAACCATGAAAACTAACTTCTACAATATTTTCCCCTGTGTACGAACGGGGACCTTTAAATAAGGCGACTACTACTTCGTCCACAATAATGCTGCCGTCTCGTATGGTACCAAAATGGAGGGTGTGGCTGGCTTGTTCGCTTAGTTTTTTTCCGTAAAATACTTCGTCGCAAATTTCTATGGCTGCGCTTCCACTCATACGTATTACGCCTATCGCCCCTACACCTTGCGGAGTGCTTAGGGCTACAATGGTTTCACTTAAATCAGTAGCGGTGTATTTGGACATGGTTGTTTTTTAGTAGACAGTAGCCAGTAGCCAGTAGTCAATGGTTTGTATTTGTTATTTAGCAGCGGTCAGTTGCCAGATCGTTCGCTGTCACTCTCTGTCAGAACGCTGCGCTGTCAGTTTTATGCTGACGATTTTTTGGTGGTGCAAATTTAGTAATTATTAGGGAGTTTTTTTTGTTGTCCCACGGAGTTGTACGGAGTTTTTTCATGAAGTCGCACAAAGTTTTTTGAGCTTCGCCACCTCCTTTTCCTAGTACTGTTGGATATTAAAAAATCAGGGGCATCTAGCTTGTATACTTATACTCAACCACATCCGGTTTTGTGCAAATAGTTATTGACATTTACATTTAATCAAGCGAGACGCTTGAAGCCCGTTACGCTCCAGCCGGGAGGCTGGACCGGGCGTTCCTTTTTTATAAAAAAAAAGGAACACAGGGTCAAGCGTCCCCGCTTGAGCCAAACGTGTTTCAAGCCTCCCGGCTTGTAGTAAAAAAAATAAACACCTCCAATAAGAAATGTGTAAATAATAACTTATGAAAAATGCACAAAACCCAATGTGGTTGAGTATATGTTTTAGGTGAGTTTATTATGCCGACAACTCATCATCAAAATTCCCTAAATCATCAGCAAAAAAAAAATCAAAACGAGGTAAAAACGCAATGCATTGCGTTTCAACGAACCTCAAAAAAGCCGCAGGAAAAAAATCTTAAATTCTAAATCTTCGATTCTAAATTCTAAATGAATTAAATTCCTCTCAATACCTCCGCCAAACTGCACCTCCTAATTTTACTCTCCAACCAAGCAATATAATTACAATCTTCAAACATCACCTTTTCATAATCATCCTTTCTCAAAACTTCTAGTTCTATTTTAAAACGATTTAATTCTTTTTGCAAATCCGATTTATTGGTGATTTTTTGGGTGATGGTTTTAAAAAATTTGAGGATGGCTTTTTCAAAAAGATAGGGCTGTTCTTTTTGGGCAAAAAAGCGTTGGGCCGATTTAATATGATATTCCATAATATCATGATTTTGAGTTTCGTATTGTAATATTAAATTTAAAACGATAGATAACCCATATAAATCTTGCCTAAATTTTTTAGGGTGATGGTTCAATATTTCGTTGTTAAAATGAATAGCTTGATTAATTTGTCCAGCATAAAAACAACTTAGGGCCATGCGGTAATAAAATAGGGTGCGGGTGTGTGGTAATATTTCGGATTCGGATTCGTGTAATAGTTTTTCAATACTCGGAATTAAGGCTAGGCTTTTTTTAATTTGAGAAGTGCGTAATAAAATGGTTAACTCCGTATTGTACGAACCAATAATTTCTTTGCTCACTATTTTAAAAATTCCTTTTTTTAATTTATAGGTTTCTGGAATAGCTCGTAATTTTGCTAGGGTTTGGGCAAATAAATAATTGTATTTATTGAGTAAAATAAAACTGCCTAAAAACAATCCTAAGCGGTTGGCATAAACGTTTAAATTTTCTTTTAAATAAACAGGCTTGCTTTCTAAAATATTAACCGATGCTTGTAATACCTCAAATACTTTTTCCCAGTTTTGTTTAAACGAATAATAAAAATAATAAATCAAGTAATAATACAACCTCGCTCTAATAGATAATGCATGGTCTACTTTTCCCATTAGAGAATGCGCCACAATTTTTTCGATTTTTGCCCGATCTAATGCATCTCTTAAATCTCCTTTTTTTACCCAAAAATGCCACATCTCTATTAGCAGCCCCGAGTACTGATTGTAATTGGCCAAAATACGAATAATGTTTTCTTCTTCTTCCGAAATTTGTTTTAAAGCCTCATCACTTTTTTTGGCTAATTGAAACGCATTGAGCATGGTTTTTTCCCATTTAATTACATCGAGTATATGCAAATACTCCTCATTGTTATAGGCTATTTTTTTGGTTTTCCGCAAGGCTTTGTCTGCTTGTGCATACAATCCTTTGCCATGCAAAATTTCTACTTGATGTAAGGCTTTTTTTAATTGGGCATCTATAGAATTATCTTGGTGATATACATGCAAACTCTCCATAATTAAACGATGCAAATACACTTTTTCCGACGATAAACGGTGGATAAATTTTTGTTGAGCAAATTGTTTTTTTAAAGCGGTTTCGTTGTAAATTTTTTGAGCAGCAATGGCATCAAATAATTGCAGGTAATTGTTCTGTTTGCCTATTACATGCCTAGTAGCATATATCTTAAAGTGTCGCTTCTCATTTTTGCTCAAAGCATGAATGAGATCAAATAATGCGTTATTTTTCTTTGTTTTTGACATAGTTACATTTCGTTAGACTTCAAGTTTTTATTCAACAA
This sequence comes from Bacteroidota bacterium, assembly GCA_020630215.1. Taxonomy (GTDB): domain Bacteria; phylum Bacteroidota; class Bacteroidia; order Chitinophagales; family UBA2359; genus JAHDBT01. Next base: position 3,210 of record JAHDBT010000347.1, on the reverse strand, counting down.
AATACTAGCAAAAAGGTTTATTTAAAGCTAAAAGTAATAGTTGTTTAACTTTTAGACTTCAAGTTTCAACAAAAAAGAGGTTTTAGTTGTTTATAAAGATGCAGTAAATTTGCGGTATATTCAAGGACATAAAGCCAGAAAATAAAACCTTAAAATACTTAATCATGATCCATTTATTGTTAAAAAAGAAAATAGTTACAGCACTCATTTATATTGTTACTTGCTTTTTATTAATTGCCTGTAGCATTTCGCCAAGCTATGCACAATTAATAGACATAGAATTGTATGGCTTGCAATTTATTGAAGGAGAAGAAGGGCTTAATTTTGTTAATTACGATCCTGGCATTCAGAGCTTAACGCTTATAGAAAACTATCCTGACATTGGAAATGTGCAGCATGGTTCGTCGGCATTTAATCATGAGGCAGAACACTATTTTTTTACTACCCATTCTGATGACTTTCTACCGCATGTTCATCAGGTAAGTGCCGTAACAGGCGAAATTTTAAACGACCCCCTTACCGCCAATTTCAACATGATTAATAATGCATTTGATTTGCAGCACAATATCATGTATGGGCTTAATTTTGGCGGAGAAGAAGCCAATCCTTTGCAACTCGTAAGTTACAATTTTGAGGAAGGTATTAGTACTGTTATTGCCGCTTATGATATCCCTATTCTTACGGGTAACTCTTTGGCTTATAATTCTAATAGTGGTACCTTGTATTTTTCGGGCTACCCTACCCTTACCGATCCCGTTTTACATTTTTACAGCATATCAGCAATCACAGGCGAAATAATTAGTGATATAATTGTTGATATTGAAACGGGTTATTCGCTATCAGAACCTTATGTAGCTTTAACCAACAATTTAATTTATGGCATTGGGCATAGCCCCGATGGACCTGGTTATCATTTTATGTCTTATGATCCAGTAACGCATCTTTCAACTACACTAGCTCCTATAGGTGCGCTTGCTTATCAAGGCGGCAGCCCTTGTTTCGACCAAGCTTCTCGCACTTATGTATTTATTGGTTACGGTACCGATTGGGTGCAACGCCTCTACCTAATTAATGCCGATGATGGAAGTATTATTTCTAACGATCCTTTAGACGTTGCTTTGATAGAAATAGAATGTAACAACAATCGTTTTGCCAAAGAATTTTATAACCCAATTGGCATTGAAGGAGATATTGTTTTAGGTCCCGATATAAAAACAATGGCAAATATTAATAATACCATTACTATTAATGTACCTCCAAATGCAAAAGGAGCGTTTAGTATTGTAATATTCAATCAAAATGGACATGTTTTATATATAGACAAAAAATCAAAACAGGAATTAATTAATAATAGGTTCATTGATATTTCTATAGATAAGTTAAAAATGGGCACCTATTTTGTGGTTACCGAGTACAATGGACAAAAGCAAGCAAAGGCCTTTTTTAAAAGATAATTAATTACGTTTTTCAGGTAAATTTTAATTGCCTAAAGCCACCTATTTAAACCAGGAATGCTATTTATTTAGCATTCCCACTTTTTTAAATTTCCCCAGCTAATGCATTTCATTAATTAGCAAATTAAAAACCAAAATTATCATGACAAAACAACTCGTATCAATTTTACTCTTAGGATTTTTTGTTCTCCTCCCCTGCCTACTACAAGCACAAAACTCAACTGCAGATCCAGGCATTGAAATTTATGGGCTATTTAACAATCCCAATGAATCGGACCCTGCTTTTAACGATTTTGTGGTTATTGACCCCAATACTGCACAGCCTACCGTGCTAGGTGCAGTACCTAGTATTCAAGGCGTACACATGGGTTCTGCCGCCTTCGACTTTAGCGATTCTAGGTATATGTTTTGGGCAAATACTTATAGCGGACAAACTAACTTATATATTGTAAATGCCGAAACAGGTCAGCTATTACAAAGTGATGAGGTAATCGAAACACCTTACGAAATTGAATACGATATGCAAAATGAAGTGCTATATGGTATCCGTTTCGACCTAGGAGAATTTAACCCTATTTTAGGCGTTATAGTTAATGGTGCTTACCTTGTTAGCATCAATCCTGCTACAAACGAAGTGGCAGTTGTTAGCGAAGTTCCAGGACTAACCGCAATTGGTGGGGCTTCCTCTTCTTTCGATTCTAACAATGGCCGTTTTATTTTTCATGGAATAGATGATAATAATACAAGTCGTATTTATAGTGTGGATGTAAATACAGGCGACATTGTAAACAATCCAGAAATGGAGGGACTAATTCACGGAATGCAATACAGTATACAACAGGAAAAACTTTATGCTTTATATACCGATATAGATGCAAGCGTAGACGTATATGATATAGATTGGTTTCTATTTGGCGTTAATCCCGATGATTATACAGAAGAAGAACTGACTGCTTTTGCCGAAGAATCAGGTCTGCTAGATTCTGCCAACAGTAACGATATGTACATTGTAGAAATTGATGTAACTACAGGAGAAAAAAGCATTATTACCTCCCTTGATACTTACGCATCTGTAGGAGGTGCCTACACTTTTGACCAACAAAGTGATACTTATATTTTTATTGGCTTAGATGGCACACCGTCTAATTCGCAAGGAAAATTTTTGCATTTAATTGATGTGGTAAGTGGGGAAATTGAAACAAAGGAACCCATTGATAATGTAATAGAGTTAAGATGCGACAATACTCGCTTTGCAAAACTCTTTTATGCACCTGTAACAACCACTCCCGAAATCAATCCATTTAACAATAATTACCCAATCAGTTTTAGCAACACAACCAACAACGATTGGAGTATTAAAACAGATTTAAATGCGGAGGATTACGATGATACTCTGCCAACAGATTTTACCATTATTAATATTAACGGGCAAGTTGTAGAAGGCCCTAGGAGTATTGATTTAGGAGCAAAAGGTGGTAAAACCACGATTATTTCTCCTCGCCTAATACCTGGGATTTACCTAATTAGCCTACAAAATGGCAAAAATAGATGGACCCAAAAAATTATACAACGATAGCATTGGGAGGAGCAAGTATTTTTTAAAATAAAATCTACTGCCCTTTTTTAAAACGCATCCTTTTTCAGCTAGTTCCACTCCGGCTTATTAAAATCTTTTAAGATTTTGATAAGCCTTTTTTATTGCCTGCTTAATTGTATTTTTTTACCTACATTTGCAATATGAAAATTTTAATGGTTT
>JAHDBT010000346.1 GCA_020630215.1 Bacteroidota bacterium | reverse complement strand
TAAGTGAATGAGAAAAAATAAACTCCACCACTTTGATTATTCTTTTTTCCAATGCGGCGTTGCAAATACTCGCAATAGCTCGCTATTGCTGCGTTTTGCGCCTTGCCTTGAAAAAAACAATCGCACACTTTGGTGGAGTTTATTTTTTTCATTTCACTAAGGGTTTTGTTTTAGCCTAAAATAAGATAATAATGTGTAAAAGCCAAACAAATAAAACATTAATGTATGTACAAGTTGTTGTTATTGCTTAATGGTCTGTCCAGTTAATAGTGTTGGTTGTTTTGGCGATTTTCCCTCCCTAGCCGCATTGCAAATACTCGCCGTAGCTAAGGCTATGCCTGCGTTTTGCGCCTTGCTAGGAAACAAAACTCACTCAAAAGTAACTCGACGCTATTAACTTGACAGACTACTTAGTTATAGCGTCTTTGTATTTGAGTAAGCATATCATAATCTTGTTCGCTTTTTAGTAAAGCACCTAAATAGGGAGGAAAATGTTTTTTCAAATCAATTTTATCCAAGTCTTTAGTGCCTACCTTTCCTACCATTAATAAGCGTATCCAATCAATTAATTCGCTAGTAGAAGGTTTCTTTTTTAGCCCGCTAATAGCTCGTAAGCCGTAAAAAACGCTCATGGCACTGTGTAATAATTTTTCGTCTAAATTAGGAAAATGTACTTCTACAATTTGTTGCATCGTATCTTTTTCTGGAAATCGGATATAGTGGAAAAAACAGCGGCGCAAAAAGGCATCAGGCAATTCTTTTTCGTTGTTAGAAGTAATTAAAATAATAGGGCGATGTTTAGCGGTAATATTTTTTTGTAGTTCGTAGCAGTAAAATTCCATGCGGTCGAGTTCCTGTAATAAATCGTTCGGAAACTCAATGTCTGCTTTGTCAATTTCATCAATTAGCAAAACTACTTGTTCGTCGGCATCAAAGGCTTGCCACAATTTTCCAGGTTTAATATAATTACCCACGTCTTCTACTTTGGGGTCGCCCAATTGCGAATCTCTTAATCTCGAAACGGCATCGTACTCATACAAACCTTGTTGTGCCGCAGTAGTAGATTTTACATGCCAAGTAAACAGTTTTTTATCCAATGCTTTTGCCATTTCAAAAGCCAACATGGTTTTGCCAGTCCCTGGTTCTCCTTTAATAATTAAGGGGCGTTGTAAAGTAATAGCTGCATTTACGGCTACCATTAATTCTTGTGTAGCAATGTATTTATCGGTTCCTTTAAATTGCATAAGGCAATAGCTTTTCGGTTAAAATATAAAAATAGTAGTAGAATGTATTTTAGTAGCAGGTAGAAAGACTTTTTCGCTCTCTTTATACCTTTAACGAAGCGTACCTGATACCTTCTACAAATTTTCGGAAGTGGGCATAAGGTAGTACAGTATTTTGGAACTTCCAAAATTTGATGGGGGAATTTGTTGGGAATATGTTTTACCTTTATCACTTTTATACTAATGTTTTTTTATTTCCTAATCTATATTTATTAGTTAAATCCAAGAAGATAAAAAAGTGCTAAACTATGATTTACGAATTTAAAGGTTTTAAACCCGTTGTTCACGAAACCGCATTTATACATCCACAAGCAGCCGTAACAGGCAATGTAATTATAGGCGCAAATGTATATGTAGGACCTGGTGCAGCCATTCGTGGCGATTGGGGAGGTATTGTTATTAAAGACGGTTGTAATGTACAAGAAAACTGCACCATTCACATGTTTCCAGGCGTAACCGTATATCTACAAGAAGCTGCTCATATTGGACACGGTGCAATTATTCATGGGGCTAATATAGGACGCAATGTGTTAGTAGGAATGAATGCCGTAATTATGGACAATGTGCTCATTGAAGATGAATGTATTATTGGCGCACTGTGTTTTATAAAAGCCAATACCCAAATTCCTAAACGCAGTTTGGTAGTAGGAAACCCTGGCAAAATAATTAAACAAGTAAGCGACGAAATGATAGCTTGGAAAACCAAAGGCACTCAACTCTACCAAAGCCTCCCTGCCGATTGTCACGCACAACTCCTCCCCTGCAAACCACTAAGAACCGTTCCCGAAGACCGCCCCTCACAAGAAATTTTATTTCAAACTTGGAACAACCTTAAAGGGAAATGATTTTTTCTAGTTCTAAGATATTTGGGGGCTGATATATTTTAATATCGTTAGCAAGCCAAAGGCTTGAGTACCGTTTGGCTCAAGCGGCACGCTTGACCCTGCGTTCCTTTTTTTATAAAAAAAAAGAACGTCCGGCAGTCTGTGAAAAAACAAAGCCTAGCTCAATACATTGCACTTTATTTATTTTCAATTCGCATGACTTACTGAATATTAAGCATTTAAAAATTTTGCAACTAATTGAAAACAAGGAGTTTTTTCACAGACTGCCGGTCCAGTCTCCAGACTGGAGCGTAGTGGTACTGAAGCCTGTGGCTTCCATAATTGAAATTTGGCCCCCCAATATCTTAGAACTAGGATTTTTTAGATCATGAGCATAGGTCAACTCCTTACTAAAAAAAGGAATTGAAATGATAAATTAGATAGATGTCAAATAAACTAAATTTTAAACACCCTAATTTACTAGAAAAAAGAAACAGCAAAGCCAAAAAACGCTATGCAATCCTGTGAAAAGCCCAACCCCAATCCTCCCCCCAACTTCGCTTGAAACTTTTCCTCAAACAAGCTTGTTCCTTTAAAATAGCCTAAATCCTAATTTTTAGGCTTTATTTACTAGCATAAGCCAATGAATATGCTATATTTGTACTCTTTTTTAAAGATTAATTTTTTGGTATAGAAGAAATATCTTCTACTAAGTAATTTAACGATGGTATCAACAAGTAAAAAAACATTAACACGCGTAAGCCATTTGCCAGAATTAATAGGGCAAACGGTGGAGGTAAACGGATGGGTAGCCAACAAACGCTCTAGCGGAAAAGTTGCGTTTATTGAGCTGCGAGATGGTTCGGGTTACGTGCAGTGCATTGCCGAAATACAGGCAATGGGCGAGGAAAAATTTGCTATTTGCAAAAGCCTTACCCTCGAAAGTTCTATAAAAATAAAAGGCACAGTAGTGCCTAATGAGAAGCAATTGGGTGGTGTAGAACTGCAATTAAATGATATTAGTGTATATCAAATTGCCGAAGAATATCCAATTGCTAAAAAAGCACATGGCGTTGATTTTTTAATGAACAAGCGTCACCTATGGTTACGTTCTCGTAAGCAATGGGCCGTATTGCGAGTACGAAATCAGCTAATGTATGCCATCCATAATTTTTTCCAAGAACGTGGTTTTGCTCAGTTAGATGCCCCTTTGTTAACGGGCAACGCCTGCGAAGGAACAACGACCCTTTTTGAAACCGAATTCTACAAAGAAGACAGCGTAGCCTACCTTTCTCAATCAGGACAATTATATGCCGAAGCAACTGCAATGGCACATGGTTTAGTGTATAACTTCGGCCCTACTTTTCGTGCCGAACGTTCGGTAACCCCTCGTCACCTATCCGAGTTTTGGATGATAGAACCAGAAATGGCTTTCTATGATTTAGATATGGATATGGATTTAATTGAGGAGTTTGTGAAATACATTGTTAACAACGTATACGAAAACTGTAAAGTAGAACTTAGCATTTTAGAGCGTGATTTAAGCTTGTTTGAAAACATTAACGAAGCTTTTCCTCGCATTACTTACGAGGAGGCCTGCAAAATTATTACGGGCGAAAAAGACATTGACGGTAAAAATGCCATCACTTTATTTGAGCAAGATTTAGCAGAAGTTCAAGCAAAAGTTGCCGAAACAACAGCAGCTATTGCCGAAACCGAAAAAGAATTAACAACGCCAGGCTTAAAAAAAGGAAAACGAAACTATTTCCAAAGTAAATTGGATAAGCTAAAAGTTGACCTTAAAAAGTACCAAGCTTCTGCCGAAGAAATTCCACAATGGATAGCATCGGCAAAAAGTTTTCCTCCAGGAGAAGATTTTGGTTCGCCACACGAACGAGCCATTACCCGCGTATTTAACGTACCCGTAATGGTATACAAATGGCCAAAAGATATTAAGGCTTTTTACATGAAACGCTGGGAAGACGACCCGAACTATGTAAAAGGCGTAGACTTACTAGCACCCGAAGGTTTTGGCGAAATTGTAGGCGGTTCGGAAAGAGAAACCGATTTACAAGCATTAATTGATGGCATTAATCACCACAATTTACCAATGGCAGAATTTGAATGGTACTTAGATTTACGCCGCTACGGTTCGGTACCACATTCAGGTTTTGGTTTAGGTTTTGAACGGGCAGTAATGTGGCTTACGGGCGTACAACACATCCGCGAAACCATTCCTTTTCCACGTTATTACGGACGTTTGTTTCCATAAGTGAAATGAAAAAAAAATCCACCAAGGTATGCGATTGTCTTTTTTCAAGACAAGGCGCAAAACGCATTAATAGCGCGCTATTACGAGTATTTGCAACGCCGAATTGAAAAAAAATAATCAAAGTGGTGGAGTTTATTTTTTTTCATTCACTAAATTAACAGCATACAATAAAATAAGCTTATTGGCAGTTTTATAAACGTATTTAGCCAATTTTCTTATAGTTTTACGATAAGCATTTGTGGGAGATGAAAATTTTCTACAAATGCTTTTTTTTTAATCTAGTAGCCACTAGGAAAGAAAACAATGTTTTATAATGAGGTACAAAAAAAAGATAGTTTATTTGCTCTTTGTTGCGATGCTTTCTGTAACCGTTTCTACTACTAATACGGGCTGTTGCTTATTTAAAAAAAAATCAGGCTGTCCAGCTAACACGTCTTTAGGTAAAGACCCGATGAATAAAAAGAAACACAAAACTTCGTCGGGAGTAATGCCTTCTAATAGTAAGAAGAGTAAAAAGAAAAAACGCAAAAAATAAGCCGTGATTTTCTCCCTCAATAAAATTAATTGACCAAACCATTTAACTAAAAAGCCATGCCCTCTACCCCTATCCCAATTCGTGCGGTTATTATAGATGATGAGGAAGGCAGCCGCCATACCCTTAAAAATTTACTAAGCGAATACTGCCCCAATGTAGCCGTATTAGGAATGGCCGATGGCCCTGCTACCGGATGGAAAGTAATTAACGAGTACCAACCTGAACTGGTATTTTTAGACATCCGTATGCCCGCCGCCGATGAAGGGTTTCAGCTACTAGAAAGCATCGACAATATTAACTTTGCCGTCATCTTTGCCACCTCTTTTGATGAGTACGCCATTCGAGCCATTAAATTTTCGGCCCTCGATTATCTCCTCAAGCCCATCAATATTTTAGAGCTACAACGTGCCGTAAATCGCTACCAAAAACGCCGTGGCGAAAACGACCAACAAGGCATCCGCAATTTATCTAACACACCAAGCACCGAAACCGAAAAAGAATTTCAAAAAATAGGACTCCCCAGTTTAGATGGCGTAAGTTTTATCGACCTTGCCAATATTTTGCGTTGCGAAGCCGATGGCAATTGCACCATTTTTCATTTAACTACTGGCAAAAAACTCCTAGTAACCAAAACCTTAAAATACTACGACGGTCTCCTCTCCGACTCCAACTTTTACCGCATTCACGGCAGCCATTTAATCAATCTTTCCCACATCGTAAAATACCGCAAAGAAGGAACCGTAGAAATGAGCGACGGCAACGAAGTGTATGTGTCTGCTAGAAAGAAAAAAGGATTTTTGGAAAAATTACAGCAGGTGAATTTTAGGATTTAAATATATCCAACAAAAACTAACAACGCAGCCAACGATCTGCCCACTAAGCAACACGCCAGCATATCACTGACTACTGGCAACTGTTCACTGCCCACTTTTCAAACCACCAGCATATAAAAACTGACAGCGTAGCGTTCTGACTGCTGAAAGCGAGCGCAGCGAACGATCTGACCGCTAAAAAACTGCCTACTAAAAAACTTTTTCGTATTTTCGCAACGCTATATCTTCACAACCATAACAAAGCAAAAAACATGAAACTAAATAACTACGTACTAGGAAGCTGGAGTGCTGGCGCAGGCGACGGGAAACCATTGTACAATGCCGTTACAGGCGATGTAATTGCAACTGCCAGCACCCAAGGATTAGATTTTGCCGAAATGTTGGCTTACGGACGTAAGGTAGGCGGACCCACATTACGCAAAATGACCTTTTTAGAACGTGGCTTAATGCTTAAAAAACTGGCTCTACATTTACACAGCGTACGTAAAAAGTTTTACCCCCTTAGCTACCAAACAGGCGCAACCAAAGTAGATAGCTGGATAGATATTGACGGAGGCATAGGTACTTTGTTTGCCTACGCCAGTTTGCGAAAACAATTTCCAGATACCCCTTTTCATGTAGACGGAGAACTAGCCAACCTATCTAAAGCAGGCTCGTTTGTTGGACACCATATTATGGTGCCTAAAAAAGGCGTTGCCGTACATATTAATGCCTTTAATTTTCCTGTGTGGGGAATGCTCGAAAAAATAGCTCCCAACCTTTTAGCAGGCGTGCCAGCCGTAGTAAAACCCGCTACCCTCACCAGCTACCTCACCGAAGCCGTAGTACGAGAAATCATCAGCACGGGCATTTTACCCGAAGGAGCATTACAGCTAATTTGTGGTTCGGCACGAGGCATTGTAGACCATGTAATGTCGCAAGATGTGGTAACGTTTACAGGCTCGGCAAGCACAGGCATTATGCTAAAATCAAGCCCTAATATTATACAAAATGCGGTCCCTTTTAATATGGAAGCCGATTCGCTCAACTGTTCTATACTAGGCGAAGATGCTACACCTGATACGCCAGAATTTGAATTGTTTGTTAAAGAAGTGAGTAGAGAAATGACTGTGAAATGTGGACAGAAATGTACCGCCATTCGTCGCATTATTGTTCCCGAAAACCTAGTAGAAGATGTACAAATTGCTCTAGGAAAACGCCTAGCTAAAACCACCATTGGCGACCCACAAACTGAAGGAGTACGCATGGGGGCCTTAGCAGGAAAAACACAAGTAAAAGAAGTACAAGAACGAGTAGCAGAATTACTGCAACACCAAGAAATCGTTTATGGCGATTTAGAAAATTTTGAGGTACTCGGTGCCGACAAAAACAAAGGCGCATTCATGTCGCCCATCCTTATGCGTAACAACGACCCTCATAAATACCAAGACGTTCACAACATCGAAGCCTTTGGCCCCGTAAGTACCATCATCCCTTATAAAGATTTAGACGATGCGGTTACCCTTGCCAATATGGGCAAAGGCTCCCTGTGCTGTTCTATTGCCACTTTTGACGATACCATTGCCCGTGATTTTGTATTAGAAGCAGCCTGCTACCACGGACGAATTTTGGTGCTCAACCGAGAAAGTGCTCCCGAAAGCACGGGACACGGTTCGCCAATGCCATTGCTCGTACACGGTGGGCCAGGTAGAGCTGGCGGTGGCGAAGAAATGGGTGGCAAACGTGGCGTAATGCACTACCTACAACGCACCGCTATACAAGGCACACCAACAACCATTACCGCCATTACCAACATTTACCAACAAGGTGCCAAACAAACCGAAAAACTTATTCACCCTTTCCGCAAACATTTTGAAGAACTGGAAATTGGCGAAACCGTAATTACCCACAAACACACCGTTACCGAAGCCGACATAGCCAACTTTGCCAACGTAAGCGGCGATAATTTTTACGCACACGTAGATGCTACTTCCTTGGAAGGAACCATTTTTGAAGGACGAGTAGCGCACGGTTATTTTGTACTAGCAAAAGCAGCAGGATTATTTGTCGATCCTAAAAAAGGACCCGTAATGCTGAACTATGGTATTGACGAATGCCGTTTTGT
>JAHDBT010000345.1 GCA_020630215.1 Bacteroidota bacterium | reverse complement strand
ATCAGCAGAAACTAGCACTAATGTCATGACGAACATTGATGCTAAAAACTTTTTTAAGTTTCTCATAAAATTAAATTTAATTTAAGTGAAGAATTTGGTTAAATAAAATATTTATTTATTCATTGTTTTTTTTCAAATAGTAAGCAAAAATAGGCTAGTTCTGCTATTATGTCAAACAGGACTTAGTTCATGCTATTTTGCGGCATAAAGATAGTATTTTTTGTATTAAAGCCGTTTGTTTTTATTAGGTACATTTTTTAGCGATTGTAAAAGAAAAATAACATTCCACCCTATAATAAGGGAAAGAAAACAAATCATAAAACTTTAACAACCAGCATTTTACATGAAAGTATTTTTTTTTTTTGATGAAAATTGTTGAAATGCAATAAATTAATTAAAATTATTTGCATTTATTAACAACTGATTATCAAGCACTAAACCTTGACTATTCTAAGCGAGCATACATTGTCATAAAAATATCATTTTAAAATTTTGACCTTGACATGGCGAAAGTACGTATTAACCTAATTTAAAGTCTTACTTTTCTGTACAAAAGACTCCATACATATAATGTTTTATTTAAATAAAAAAACGCCTCCACCTTATTATTATTAGGCAACTAATACCTAATTTCGTCTATACCAATTTTACTAACATTTCCTATATAAAGCCCAAAATCCACTTCATCTACAAAACCATTGAGGTTTAAATCTGCCCTACGATAGCCATTGTTGTATAAGCCGCTGGTGTAGCGATTAAAGTCGGTATAGGTTAGTACACCATTAGCAACCGCATCTCCTGCACAGAGGGCGTGTGAGGTAGCAGAGACGGTGCACAGTTGACTTGTTCCTTCTTTTACTTGTGTAGGGTTGGTAAAATCAATAGGATTGTTATTAGGAATGATAAGGCTTGTTGCACTTAATGCCGCTAGGTGATTGCGATGCTTTATTGCGAAATAATAATCTTGGTTGGCAGTTAAGAAATTAAAATTTACGCCTGCATTTAATCCGTCCGCATCTACTACCGTTCCATCGGCTAGTAATAAGGCGGCTTTGGTTTCGAGGATATTGTTGGGGTCATTAGCTGCTCGTGCTTCTACTAAAATCCAATCTACTACATTGCTATTGATGCTACTGACATTTTCGGTTCCTGGATAATTCCAAGGAACTGCATTATAAGGTTGTGTTAACGGGATTAGGTTGCCTGATTGCAACCCGGTATCCATTGTGCCATTTGTTAAATTAAAAGGGCCTTCTAAAAAAACTTTTAATTGTACGAGTTGCTCGCTGGTATTAAGGGTACAAGTACTAGGCAATGGGTTTAGTTCAATAGGCCCACTAGGGCTTAAATCTTTACCTTGAAAACCTGCAAAATTAAGTGGATAGCGATAGGCTCTAAAAACACCATTATTGCTAAGGGCATCACCTTGGCTCATAATGCCCAAATTGCTAACAGGGTTAATATACTCCCATACCATATCTCCATTATTGGTAACTTCCGAAAAGCGTCCCCAACCCTCACATATTAGCGTATTACCATTGGGCATTTGTTGCGCTCCAGAAAGTTTACTCGAAAAAAAGTCTGTTGGCTCAGGAGCGGTATAGGTCCAAAAAGGGCTGCTTGGCCCATAGGCATTTCCTAACACTAAATCGTAAGTTCCACTAGTGTTTAAGGGGAGTTCTAAAATATCGATACTCGAATAGTTACCATCTGGTCGTCCTGCACCATTGTTAAAAATCATTACTTTTCCAGCATCGGGCAAACCTTCTGGAATCCAATGGGTATCATGTTGTACAAATAAAGTTTGGTCTTCCTCCGTGCCTGCTCTATAGGCTGCTGGGTTTCCCCATCTAAATAAAATATCGCCTCCTCTCCCACTATTTCCTCCTGTGTGTGATGCTGCTTCTGCGGTTGTAGTGCTGTGGTCAATTACATAAATTTCGCTCAAAGCTCTTGAGCTTAACATAATTTGGTCGAGTGCTGGATGGTAATCAACGGAGTTAAAATGTAGCCAATCGGCACTAACTACATTGAGGGAAATGTAGTTAATATCCCACAATTCGGGATGGTCTTCTACTGTTCCGTAATTGGCTTTACTAGCATCAAAATCTTGAATTAAATGATCCCATACATGCCACTCCCAAACTATTTCATCGGTAGTGGGATCTACCTCTATTAAATGTTCTCCCCATAGGCCTATAGGGTTAATTTTGGAAGGGTCTCGCCCTGCGGCTTCTGCTTCGGCAATAGTAAATCCTTCCCAGGCTAAAATCAATACATTTCCATTAGGTAGCACCTCAAAATCATGGTGTTGCCTTACCGAATCGTTGTTGTAGGTGTACGACCAAACAATGTTTCCCTCCCAATCAAACTCTTGTATAATTCCTCCTTTGCCACCTGCATTAAAAAGGTCGTTAGCGGCAACACCTGCTCGTATTAAATGGCCATTTTCTAGTAAATAAGCACTTTCGCCTGGTCGCCTATTGCTACTCCACATATGTACTTGGTTGCCACAGTTGTCTATTAAATAAGTATTTTTATCTGGCAAAGGGGCAAATAAAGTATACCCTTCCGAAGCCGTTTCACTATAATGAAATAAACCAATGGTTTGTTGGGCATTCAAATTGTTAGCCATCATTAAAATACCACCTAATAGGATGCTTAATAACGTTATTTTTTTCACAATATGTTTGTTTATGCTAGTTGTGCAAAGATAGAAAGGTATTGTAGTATTACTAATGCTAGGCAGTAAATTTCTATTTATTTGTTGTATATTTAACATTTTTGTGTTATACGCCTTCCCGCCTTAGTAATTTATTAACTTCCTGCTCCCTTAATAAAACAATTACACCATGCATATTTACCTTACTCATTGCTGCGCTATTAAAAATGATAGTATCAAAGACACATCTAAAGTGCTGCCTCCACAAGCCTTGTATTTAGAAAATTACCTACAAAACTTTGTACAAGCTTGCCAAGCGAAAAATGCTACTTGGGCTATTTTTTCCGATTTGTATGGCATTTGGTTTCCTAGTGTACAACATGCTTGGTACGATAAGCATCCTGATACCGTAACGCCTAGTGAGTTTAAAGCCTTGTTATTCGATTTTGATAAGAAATTAGCCCCTTACGAAACAATTTACTTTTACTACGAAACCGCAACTTGGCACCCGTTTTATGATAGGCTTATTGAGGCGGTTGGATTAAGAGATAGGGTTGTAAAGTTTAGTGACTTAGGGGAGGTTTTTTAGGAGTAAGCAGCCAGAACATTCACTAACGCTCCCTGTCAGAACGCTGCGCTGTTAGGTTGTATATGGGCGATTTTAAGGCTTACTGTTTTTTGGAAAGACGACTTGTTTATCCAAGCTTTAAAATTTTGGCTTCAGCTGGAAGGCTGGACCAGGGCAGCAAGGACAAGCATCTTGGCTTGTAGTAAAAAGTGTAAGGTCCTTGGATAAACTTGTTAAAAAGACTTACTATTTTTTGGAAAAATAGTAAGTCTTGCTTCGTCTTTTATTTTTTGCAATCTAATATCGAATTATATTTATACCAATAACACTTGCATTGGGTTGATAGGCATTAAAATCGGCAATGGTTACCGAACCATCTAAATTAATGTCGCCAAGGTAATAGCCGTTTAGAGCTGGCAAATCGTTGGTGTATACATTAAAGTCGGTATAGGTAATTACACCGTTTGCATTCATATCACCTGTATATAAGGCGTAGGCTCCATCACCCATTTCTATGGTTTGATTTGGACCATAGCATTGTGTGGCATCGGTTGTAAAATCGTAAACAGTGCCATTACTTGGCAAATTGACAAGCGCACTACTCATCACTCCTAAATGGTTTCTATGGCGTACAATAATATAATACAATCCTGCTGCTAAATTATCGAAACGTACTTTAAGGCTTGCTGCGTTGTTGGCATCGGTTACCGTTCCATCTGCTAGTAATAAGGCGGCTTTGCTATCTGCTAAAATATTGGAGTTGGGTGTTCTGGCTTCTACCAATACCCAATCAACGGCATCCATTGGAAAGCTGTTTACATTGGCTACGTTCTCCCCTCCCCCATACATCCAAGGAGCTGTATTGTAGGGTTGGTTGGTTGGTAGATACCCGTTGCTATTTAAAAAAGTGCTCATCGTTCCTAAGCTTGGAATATAAGCTCCTTCTAGGAAAACTCGCAGCTCGGCAGTAACGCCACAGCTTGTTGCAATAACAGCAGTAGTACTAAAGTTGCTGGTATTAAGGCCACATTGTGTTGCCACTTGTATTTCGTAATCGGTACAAGCATTAAGTCCGTTTATGGTAGGCATATTGCTGCTTACCGTTACCATTTGCCAAGTACTCGTTTCTAACTGCCTGTAACGCACTACATAATCGTTGGCATTATCTACCGCATACCAACTTAAAGCAATAGAATCACTACCAACACTACTAAGACCTAATCCGCTAGGTGCAATACATGGATATACCAATACGGTTTGGCTACTAATATTAGCACACGCAGTATTTGCTATTTCGTAGTTAATGGTACAGGGCGTACCTGTACTTGCTAAACCAGGGTCAAACACATTCGCATTTAAACAATTACCTGTAAAAGTGCCGCCAGTAGTTTCAGGATTTAAAGTAACTGGCGCATCCGTATCCCAATAAGTATTTGCTAAAAAAGTAAAGTTAGGATTTGGCGGTTCGTAAACGGTTACGGTTTGTGTGGCAACACTCGTACATCCGTTTTGTGTGAGGGTGTAGCTAATATCGAAGGGGGTACCTAATGTACTAACAACCCTAGGCACAAAGGTACTACCAAAAACTGCATCGCCCGCAAAAGTACCTCCGCTAGTAGTTGGTGTTAATATAATGTCGTCGTTATCGGTACAATAAGTAGTATTTAATGTTGGATTAAAAGCAGCATCGGGTGTTGGACTCACCGTAATTACCTCCGAAGAAATAGCAGGATTACAAACCCCTGGATCGCTAGTAGGAGGATTAACGGTGTAAGTAACGGTGTAAGTGCCTGCGGTGCTAATATCTAAAGTTGTTCCCGTAATTGTTCCTGTGCTGCTGCTCCAGGTACCATTGGTATCGCCTGCTACAAGGCTCATTAAATTGAGTGTTGCGCCTGGGTCTTCGCAAAAACTGCTGGCACTTGTTGTGGTAGCGTTTAGGCTGGTACAAGTTCCATTACAATCCATTACGGTAATGGTCATTAGTGCTACATCGTTGGGGCAAGGATTGGATAAACCTACCGCACTTCCTGCATTGCCTACAGTATATTGGTATTGGTAAGTTCCCGCTGTTAATCCATCGCCATTAAATTCGTTTAAAATGGATAAGCTAGGGGCAGCACCTACTGCCGACCATAAGCCCAACAAATCTGCATCTCCAGAAATTAAAGCATCTAAATCGTAAGTAGTATCTCCTTCGTTGCTATCGTTACAAACCTGAATAAAATTATCAGCTCCTGCATTTGGGGCTTCGTATACCACAATGGTTTGTGTGGAAGAAACGGATACACAAGCACTTGGGTCACTAGCAGGTGGATCAACATTGTAGGTAAAGGTATATGCTCCTGGTGTGCTTACATCTATTTGGGTAACGGTATTGCCATTGTAAGTCCAATAACCGCCTGCTGTACCTTGCACTAAACTACTTAAAGTGAGGAGGTTATTGCTTTGAGCGCAAATGCTTCCTACAGTAGTAACGCTAGGGCTGATACTCGTACAAGGGGTGCTAGTGCCACAGGTGTTGCAATACGGAATAGGAATGGTAAAGGATGGAGGTAACTGGTCTTGAATGGTACAAGAAAAAGGAAACTCTAAATCGAATTGAAACTCACCATCTTGCACAGGATCGCCATTAGCAGGGCAGCCATCTACTGGAGGCGTTAACACAACACCTACTTGCGAACCTAATGCACAAGGACCCGAAGGTACGATAGTGGGTATTTGTCCGCAACCGCCTTGCACTACATCAAAACCATAGCTCGACGGGTCGAGGTCGTACATGGTTACTTTGATGCTGCCTGCTGGTAAAGCGACTGTTGGATCGAGGGTACAGCCGATGGTTAGCACATACTCGAACTCAGTTGGGCCGCAATCGCCTGGCGGCAAAACGGGCCAGTTGGCGGGGTCGAATGGGTCGGGAACGATGCTTAATGTAGTATTGGGCACGGCATTGGGATTGGTAATAATAGAGCCTAACACCTCTACGGCATTCGGAATTAAATCGTAGAGATCCCATACGGAACAGATGTCGGAAATGACTCCAAAGTCGCCAGCTGTTGTGGGGCAATCGCTAGGACAGGTATTGCAAAAAGGAATAGGAATAGATATAGGAGGCGGTAAATTTAATTCATTCTCGATGATGCAGTAGCCAGGAAAATCGGGTGCCCAAGTAAAGAGTCCATCTTGTACGGGGTCGCCATCTTCGGGGCAGCCATCAACGGGTAAATCTAGTACTACGCCTAGTTGTTGTTGGATGCTGCATGGGCCAGTTTCTACTAGTGTGGGTACTTGCCCGCATACGCCTTGTACTACATCAAAGGTATAATTATCGGGATTTAAATCGTAGAGAGTAATTCTAAAAGTACCTGCTACTAAGGCTACACTAGGATCGAATGCACAACCTACTATGATGTTGTAATCGAAATCGGTTGGCCCACAATCGCCAGGAGCGAGTTCTGGTAAATTCGCAGGGTCGAGCGGGTCGGGGTCCATGTATACGGTTGCGGCGGCTAGTTGGCAGGGGTCGGTTATTAAAGATAGCACAACTTCTAGTGCGTTGGGCACTAGCGCAATTAAATCGTCGGTAGAGCAAATATCTGTAAGCACGCCAAAATCGCCAGCCGTTGTGGGGCAGCAGGGGCACTCTTCGCAAGCAGGGTAGTTCACTACTTCCACTTCGTTTACCGCACAAGGCCAAGTTGGATTGGGGGAGGTGATGGTATAGGTTACATTACCATCTGCCACGGGGTCGCCTATATCTACACAGCCATCAACAGGAGGCGTTTCTGTTTCTACAACATCTAAACAATAACCTGCTATAATGCTAGGCGATGCGGATGGCGTAAAAAATGGCACGCAAGGGATGGCAGGGATGATACTGTATTCGTAAGTAATAGGATCGGGATATACGATGACCCTTACCGAACCTGCATTAATGGTTTGTGGTAAACCCAAAGCAGGGAAACAACTGATGACCACATTGTACTCCCACTCTACTGGATTACAAGTTAGGTTGGCCATTAAAGTGCCTGGCAATGCTCCTCCATTAGTAGGAAACCAGCCAACGGTTGAGTTAGCCAAACTGTTAACAACGCCATCGGCTACTAGGTTGGGAAAACTTAAAATATCGCCACCACAAAATTCTAGTACGGTATTATTATAAGGAGCAATTACCTGTGGGCAATCACAATCGGCAGTATCTAAACAGCTTCCATCGTCGCATAATGCTAAGGCATCGTAGTTAGACGAACAGGGGTCGGTACAACCTGGTAGTATAGGAAATAGCAGGTCGTCGCAATCTACAAGTTGTGCTTGTAGGGGAATACTTGCGATAGGGTTTAGGAAACAGAAAAAGAAGCAGCTTATTAATAGTAGGTATTTTTTCATGGCAGGGTAATATTAAAGGATATTGCAATATCATAAATGTGGGATAAGCAAATATACTTTATTTATTTGGGCTTTTTTAGAAAAGAGGGAGGTAAGTGTTTGGTTTGTAAGGGTTCTACAAAGTCGTATGGCGTTTTTTGGGGTCGCTGTTTTCTGCTATCGCTAGCAAAACGCCTTTTGTTCATTGAGCTATTTTATTTGACATGGTGAATATACTCAGCGGTGTTTGGTTTTCTGTTTTTTGCTAAATGGCTTAACT
>JAHDBT010000344.1:3046-7886 GCA_020630215.1 Bacteroidota bacterium | reverse complement strand
TTCGATGATGTTTTTCCATAGGGTATCGTAATCCGTTGGGATTAGCGAAGGGGGTGCTTGCTTCATACATGTATTGTTGTTATAGGTTGGGGAATACTGTTGAACGAAGATAAACTATTTTTTGGATAAATGCTAATTTTTTTGGGAAAATTAGCGTGTTTTTTTAATGGTTTGGGACGTGTGTGTTAGACGGGGGGGCGTGTTAGACGTAGCAGTGCCACGTCTCTAGCTAATCGACCTGCGTTCCTATTTTATGACCTCCACACCACTCGTATAAACCGTCTGAATTACGCCTTGCTCATCTCCATAAATAAACAACGCTTCTAGGTTTTTGTTTTGTTGGGTCATGGTCATGGCTTTTTTAAAACCCATCACCATAAAAGCAGTTGCGTAGGCATCGGCGGTCATGCAGTCGGGGGCGAAAACGCTGGCACTTAGGAGGTTCGACATTTCGGGGTAACCCGTTTTGGGGTTGATGGTGTGTACGTATTTTTGTCCGTCTTTTTCATAGTAGTTGCGGTAGTTGCCAGAGGATGCCATTGCTTTGTTTTGTAGCACCACAATTTCTTCTATTTCTCTTTTTCCTTTTTGCTCGGTTGGTTTATCTATGCCTACTTTCCATTTTTGTTGTTGGTGATTCACACCGCTTGTACGTACCTCCCCTCCTATTTCTACCATGTAGTTTGTTATTTGCTGAGTGGCCAAATATTCGCATAAAACATCTACGCCGTAGCCTTTGGCAATGGCATTAAAATCTAATTGGGCATTGGCTTTTAACTTTTTAATGGCTGTTTTTTGAGCATCTATTTTATCCATTTTAAAATGTTTCATTCCTATTAAATCCAGTAATTCATTGGCTTTTTCTTTAGAGGTTGCATTTATTTTATCTCGCATTTTTTTTTCTGCACTAAATCCCCAAAAATAAACTAGGGGCATAATGGTTGGCTCAAATGCGCCATTGCTCTCCACATTAATTGCTTTGGCACGAGTAAATACTTTGATAAAATAATCGTCTACTAAAATAGCTTGGTTTACAGGGGCATTATTAATGGCACTAATAATGGATTTTTTATTGTAGGTGGATAAGGACTGGTCAAAATCAATTAATAACTGGTTGATTTCTTTTTTAAAATTGCGCCCTTGTTCGTCGGTGTATTTAATATTATAATAAGTGCCCATGGTTTCGCCCTTTAGGTAAATGTGGGGGTTTACGGCTGTTTGGCAGGCACTAAAAACAATTAATAACACGCTAGTGAGGAGGAGGGTAATAGAGTTGTGTGTCATAAAGAGAAATGGTTTGTTTGGTATAAGTAATTGCCTTGTACAAATCTGTGGAAGGTTCCCACTAAGGCGCACGGAGTTTTTCACGAGTTTTCACGAAGTTTTTGGGCTTCGCTTTTTACTCTTCGCTAGTATTATTGCATACTTTAAGCCTGTGGGCATCTAGGATGTTTTAAGGGAGTTTTTGAATGATTGCCCAAAACAAAGTTCCTAGTGAGGTGTATGGAGTTTTTTATGGGGTCGCATTAAGTTTTTCGAGCTTCGCCGTCACCTTTTCTAAGGCTTACTCTCAATTAAAACACTCCTAATTTAGGTAGTTGTATTAGGAGGTTTAATATTGGTTTTAGCAGCAAATTCTTCCGCAAATTCTAGGATGCGTTTAGATAATTGCTCGTCTTTACTAGCAGTAAAATAAGTTTGACTCATGGTGGCTAGTGTTTGAAAAATAAAATGCTGCATTTCATTTAAGGGTAAATCTTTGGTCCACAAACCAAAAACGAGGGTATTTTTTGCTTGTCCATCCCATAAAGACATCATTAGGGCTTCGCAGGGTTTAGGCCCTTTTACTGGGCTGCCTGTTGCGTCCCAATCCATAGCCACGGCTAGGTTTTCGGCGTTGCGATGTACCTTTACTTGTATGGTAGAGGTATTAACGATTTTGTTTTTATTATTGCTCATATTATTTTGTTTGTATTGGGTCCATGCCGTTCTTACTGCAAGGCACACTAAAAAAGTGAACACCATCCTTAAAAGAGGACCATGTTCACTTTACAATATTTGAGTAGATTTCTAAACTTAATATTTTATCTTAAACGATAAAATTAGCTGCCTAACAGCCCTATTTATTCGTCCTCTAAGATTTGTTCAACGCGTGTTTTCTCGCCTGTATTTGTGCTGTCTTGTTGGTCGTTAATAAATGCATTGGCAACAATACTTAATACAAAAAGTGCGATAGCTAAACTCCAAGTTGCTTTTTCTAAAAAATCGGTTGTTTGTTTTACACCACCCATTGAGCTAGATGCTGCACCACCAAATCCTGCTCCTAAACCACCACCTTTGGGGTTTTGAACAAGTACAAACATCATTAGTAAAATACAAACGATGATAATTAATATAGTAATTAATGAATACATAATTATTGTTTCTTTTTTAATTCTTCAATTTTCTCCGCAAAATAACGCTTTTTTTCTGGATTTTTCAAACTTAATTGCTCATAAGTTCGAATTGCCTTGTCATAATGCCTTTGATGTATAAAAACTCGTGCCATAGTTTCGGATACGATGCTGCTTGTATCTCTTAAACTGTCTTTCACTTGTTTTTCTAAGGGAATTCCTTCGGCATTACCCAGCCCTGTTTCTAGCGATTCTTTACCGTGATTGTTGATTTTATTGACAAAATGTTTGATTTTTTTTGATTCTTCGGCGCTTACGGGCGGTTGTGGTTTACTTTTTTCAATGCTTATTTTTTTTCCCGTTTTTTTTTCCAGCCAATCGTCTAAATTCTTTTTTCGGCTTCGGTATTTGTCTACTTTAGCCTGCAATTCTTTCAAAAAGTCGTCGTCCGCTTCTAGGCTTTTATCGTTAAAATCGAAATTGTTAACTGCCTCTTCTACGCCTTTGCTTTCTTCTTTTAGTGCTTCGAGGTCTCTTTCTACGTCTTTTTTAATAATTTCTTGCACTTCTTCCTCAATTGCTGGTGTTTCTTTTTTGGCTTCGTTTAATGGGGTTTCGGTTAAGCCTACTTGCATTTGTTTTTTTAACTCCTCCTCTACTTGTTTACGAGCAACCTCCTGAATATGGTCGGTATCCATTGGCACTTCTTCCGTATCGTTTGTAGGATCGTTTTCAACAGCGGGCGATAATTTGCGATTTAAAGCCTCTTGCACCCATTCGTTATTTTCGGTTTCTTCCTCTGCAATTACAATGGGTTTTTCTTTATTGGTTTTGGTACTTGGCGCAACAATATTGTTCTGCTGTTCCTCTTTTTTATTCAGCAATTTGCTGTATACCGTTTGTTTGTCTAAAATAACGGTTTCGTCGCCTAGTTTTTGCTTGCCCTCTTCCTCGCCCAATTGCTTATCGGCATATAAATCGTTAATAGATTTATCGGTTTCATCCTCCTCAATTTGCTCGTTAATTTGGTCTTGTACGGTTGTTATTGTTCGATGAGGTTCAATTTCCTCTTCTACTAATACCTCGCCTGGATTTAAAAACGTATACAACCGTTCTCTATTACCAACATGCGTAGCAACTTTAGCCATTACATTATTTACATTGGTATTAGGCATATCAACGGCAGTACGTGCTAATAAAAGGTAGGCAGATTGAAAATATGGATATTCGTTTACCAACTCTCGCAATTGACGGAAGTGTGCTCCATCTAATTCCGCAGTAGGTTTCATTGCATCAAAAAAAGCTTGTTTATTCATTTTTCAGCGAAAGTTATTGGTCATTAGTACTTGATGAAATTAGTTGAGGTGTAGCCAAAAACTTAGGATTCATCTAGCACCTTTTCATGTTTTTTAATTGTTAAATTTCGGCTTACCAAATTAGAAACCGTTAAGGTTCTTTCTTGGTTAACGAGTAACTCCATCGAGTTATCAAATTCGTGGCATTTAATTAGTTCTAGGTGTGTGCCTAGTACTAATTTTTGGTCTTCTAAGTAACGCAAAAAATCGGGTGTATGTTCATTTACGCCTACAATAACCCCTTTATCGCCAGCCGATAAGTCGGTTAAATTAAGGTGACTTTGGTACACTATATTCCCATCTTTATCTGGAATTGGGTCGCCGTGTGGGTCGTATTTAGGATGTCCTAAAAAAGCGTCCAAACGGTTGGTTAATTCGCCAGATTGCACATGTTCTAGCTGTTCGGCTAGGTCGTGTACTTCGTCCCATTTAAAATGGAGTTTTTCTAGTAAAAAAACTTCCCAAAGACGATGTTTCCGAATTAAATTCATGGCCATCGTAGCCCCACTTTCTGTTAGCATTACTCCTTTATATTTTTTATAAATGAGTAATTTTTTTTCCGATAAGCGTTTTATCATATCCGTAACAGAAGCCGCTTTGGTATTCATTTGGTGGGCAATAGCGTTCGTATTGATATACGCCCCCTCCTCTACCTTTTCTGATAGTTTATAAATTGCTTTCAGATAATTTTCTTCTGTTTCAGAAACCATTCAATCAAATCGTTATAAGTGCAAAGCTAACATGTATTTTAGATTTGCGAGGGTTTAAAGCTTAGGGTGTTTTGCAAAAGTACGGTTATTTGCCAAAAAAAACCAATATTTTGTAATACATTAAAAATAAGCATGTAAGGGTTTTGGGTTTAAGGTTTTAGTTGGAGGATTGATACTAGTAGATTTAGCCCACTTAAATCTTATTTAACTTTCTTAAAATAGCTGCTACTTGCTCTTTCGGCAAACCTGTAATATCCATTATTTCGGCTACTGTTTTTCCATTCTTAAAACACCTTATCACCACTTTTTCAAACGTTCTTTCTTCCCCAATATCAATTCCCTCTTCTCTTCCTTCCTCTCTTCCTTCCTCTCTTCCTTCCTC
>JAHDBT010000344.1:0-2946 GCA_020630215.1 Bacteroidota bacterium | reverse complement strand
TCTCTTCCTTCCTCTCTTCCTTCCTCTCTTCCTTCCTCGTATTTTGTTCTCATAACATTCACCATATCCCTATAATGCAATAAACTTTGTTGATAAGCATCATAATCTACTGGATTTAAATTAGAAATTTCGGCTATATCAAATGCTTTTTCAAATACTGATTCTTTTAAAATATCTGGAATATCCTCAAAACTTTCTAAATTTTTCAAAAAATACAACCATTTATCATAATGAGTTTTTAGTTCGGTTTCTTGTTTATTAAAAGCAGGCATTTGTAGAAAAACATAATTTAATTTGTCAAAAAACACTTCGCAATCTTGGTCTTTTAGATTTACTAATCGCCTAACCTTTGCTTTTTCTTTTTCTACATCGTAGAAAAAATCTAGGATAGCTATATAATAAATAGGGTCTAGCTTAAAGTTCCAATCTCCTTTTTCTGCTTGCTCTTTTACAGGAAAGGTAGTATAAAACAAAGCTCTATCTTTAAAGTTTTTTATTTTAGCTTTCTGCATTTCTACAATAAACCGTTCACCATCAGGACTTATACAATGAATATCAAAAATAGCTTTTCTTTCAGATGCGAGCGCACTACTGTTTTCTACATTGCGAAATGTAAGTTCTTTAACCAAATGTTTCTTAGGAAGCAGTTGGTTTAAAAAGTCAATCAATAAATCTTTATTAGCTTCTTCACCAAAAAGTTTTTTGAAGCCAAAATCGGTATATGGATTAATGTATCTTGATTTGGTTGCCATAATCGTTGTTGTTCATTATCGTTTCTTCAAAGATAACACTTTTCGTGCAAAATTGGTTTGGAAAGCCCTAATCTTAATGAATCGCCCCCAACGCCTTCAACCGCTGCAACAATGGCGGATGCGAATAGTACACAAACACATAACTAGGATGCGGCGTAAGGTTGCTTAAATGGTTAACCGACAACTTTTTCAAAGCACTCACCAAAGCCGTTCCATTATACGTTGCTTTGGCATAAGCATCGGCTTCAAACTCGTTTTTGCGAGAATACATGTTCATTAAAATACCTGTTAACATAGAAACAGGACTGTACAATAAGGAAAAAGCTAACAAGCCAATATGGAAACTTGGTTGTGCGCCTAGGGCTTCGCAGAGTAGCGGACTGCTTAATGCCCAACCTAATAAAAACAATAAAAAGCCCGTGTGCAAAACAGAAATGACCAAACTTTTAGGAATGTGTTTCTTTTTATAATGCCCTACCTCGTGTGCTAGTACGGCTACTAGTTCGTCGGTGCTTTGTTCTTTAATGAGGGTATCGTATAAAACAATGCTTTTTTGATTGCCTAAGCCGCTAAAAAAAGCATTGGCTTTTGCCGAGCGTTTAGATCCATCCATCACAAAAATATTTTTAAGCGGAAACTGTACTTTTTTTGCGTAGCCTTCAATTCCGTTGCGTAACTCGCCAGCTTCTAAAGGGGTTAGTTTATTAAACAAAGGCATAATAATGGAGGTAGCAAAAGTGGCAAAAAATAAGCTTACCGCCGTCATTAATACCCATGCATAAATCCAAAATGTGGGACCTGCCCAATTGTAAAACCAAATAAGTAGAGCAAACAATCCGCCTCCTAGTATTGCCCCTAGTGCATACCCTTTTATTTTGTCACTAATAAAAGTACCAATGGTCATTTTGTTAAAGCCAAATTTTTCTTCAATTACAAAATTGCTGTACAAGCTAAAGGGCAAGCCAATAATATCGGAAGCGATGGATAAGACCGCAAAAAAGGCGAGTGCCAACAGAATAGGATTACTAATAAAGGTTCGTAAATAATTATCAAGCAGGGCAAAACCATCAAAAAACAGCATTCCTAAAACAAGTAGCAAACTTACCACACCCGAAATTAATCCTAATTTACGACTTGCCTGATGGTAAGAACGGGCTTTGGCATATTGCGCTTCGTCGTATAAACTTTTAAGATTATTAGGTAGTTTTTCTTGCCAATTATTACTGTTGATGTATCCTAAATATCGAGAAAAAACATACTCCCCAATAATAAAAGCAAGCATTAACGTGAAAAGAGTAGCAGCAGTCATAGTTTTAAATTTTAAATTTACTAGCTAGTAGCCCAATTGCCCAAAGTCCTCCTTATACCTTTAGCGAAGCATACCTTCTACTTTATACAAAAAGCAGGTGCTAGTCTAGTAGATGTAATAAGTAGCTGTAAAATAGTAAATTTATTGGTTACAATGCTATAAAATAATTATCTTTGTGAAGATATGCAACAACAACAAATTATTATCGCAGTAGATGGTTATGCCTCCTGCGGAAAAAGTACGCTGGCCAAGGATTTGGCCCGCAATTTAGAATACATTTACCTCGATTCGGGTGCCATGTACCGGGCGGTAACCTTATATTGTTTGCGTAATAATATTGATATTATGCAAATAAACGAAATTAACACCGCATTAGAAAACATCCAAATTGATTTTCGCTATAATGCCGAAATTGGCTTTTCGGAAACCTATTTAAATGGCGAAAATGTAGAACGATTAATTCGTAGCAAGGAGGTTTCTGATAGGGTAAGTGAAGTGGCCGTTATTGCCGAAATACGAGTTTTTTGTGTGGAACAACAGCGAAATATTGGTAAAAACCGAGGTCTTTGCTGCGACGGTAGAGATATTGGAACGGTGGTTTTTCCTGATGCGGAACTAAAAATATTTTTAACTGCCGATATGGACATCCGTGCCAAGCGACGTTTTGAAGAATTGCAACGCAAAAATATCGAAATGACCTACGATGAAATCGTTGCCAACCTAAAAAAACGAGACCATATTGATTCTACTCGGGAACACAGCCCCCTACGCAAAGCAGCAGATGCGATTGAAATTAATAACTCCTATTTAAGCCAAACAGAACAGCTAAAAAAAGCATTGAGCCTAGCTAGAAAAGCTATGGTACCGGCTAAACAGTTGGATTAG
>JAHDBT010000343.1 GCA_020630215.1 Bacteroidota bacterium | reverse complement strand
AAGCACAAAACCTCTACGTACAAATTGTCGGATTTATTTTTTAAACGTTACTAATAGATGAAAAAGAGCTAGGCAATGGTAAAGGCAACCGTTTTTACCCGTTGTGTTTCCATCCCATCTGCTAGGGTTTCTTTTAAAATCATTTTTTGGGCAATAGGTAGTTCAAATACCTCTTGCATATTGCGTATTGCGCCTGCGGGTACTTGTTGTTGTTTTAGTAAAGTGAGTATTTTTTTTCTAGGAAATTGGGCAATAATGGGAGTGGTTAAATCTTGTAAAACGCTTCTGTTTTTTACTCGATTTACATTGTTTTTAAAACGCTCGTCGTTTATCCATTCTGCCCGTTGTAGTACCTTACATAAATTAGTAAACTGCTTATTGTTTCCTACTGCTAGTACAATTAATTTTTCATCGGCACATTTAAATACCTCGCCATACGGCGCAATATTAGGATGCAAAGTACCCATGCGTTGTGGTATGTGCTGCCCCATTAACCAATTAGTTGCCTGATTTGCCAAAGATGCAACTGCTGCTTCCATTAACGAAACACTTACATAAGTTCCCTCGCCTGTACGTTCCTTTTTTAGGAGGGCGAGTAAGAGAGCTTCTTTTAGCTGATGTGCGGTTAAAATATCTATTAAAGCTACTGGCATTTTTACTACGGGTCCATCCGCCTCCCCGTTCATATACATAAAACCCGATTCGGCTTGTAGTACTACATCAAAAGCGGTACGTTTGCTATCTTTTCCAAAAGCATTTATATCGCCATAAATTAATTGTGGATGATGGGATTTTAAGGTGTCATAATCCATTTTTAGTTTTTGGGCATCCCCCGTTTTAAAGTTGGCAATAACTATATCTGCCGTTTTTACCAAATCATACACTTGCGCTTGATCGGCAGAATGGCTTAAATCTAAAAACAAACTTTCTTTATTCCAGTTTACGCTACAGTAATAAGCCGAAATATTAGTGTTGGGAGGTTCGGAGGGCAATTTCCATTTACGGGTTACATCACCATTGGTTCGTTTGTTTTCTATTTTAATAACAGTTGCACCTAGTTCGGCAAAAAATAAGCCTACTGCAGGGCCGGCTAGTACGCTGGCGAGTTCTATTACTTTTAAGTTTTGTAGCATTAGAATTTGTTTAATTTCCTTCAAAAATCGCACAAATAAATTAAATTTGTAGAATACTGCCTCACAAATCGTTAATTATTGTTTATTTGTACATTTTTTTACCAAAAATCACTAAATTGGGAAACTTTTTAACTAATTTTCGTCATTAATTATAGTGAACCAAATCAAAATTTTAAATGGCCGATAATCACATGGAACCCGTGGTTTTAATTGATAAATCACGCAACAAAGAAACGCACCTAGTAACTGGAACGAACTATACCTTCGAGGATTTATTGCATTCTGCTAAACGTATTAATACTGGCTTATTTGAAGGCAGTTGGCACCTAAGCTATATTGATTCGAATACCAAAAAACCAGTACCGATTGGTAAAGAAGAGGAAATAGGCACTTATACAGAACAGGATATTGATACCTTTTACTGGAACTACCGCCCTGTTCGGTTTAAATTTCCTTCGGCAAGCGACCAGCGTAATCACCGTTACCGAGAGCAAAGCCGTGCCGAACAGCAATGGAAGCGTACGTATAAACGCCCAGAAACCAATACGCAAAAACCACCTATTGTAGCAGGAGGTTTGCAAACCTTGCGTTATGCGGATATTAGCAAACGAGCCATTGCTTATTTAATTGATGCGGCTATTATGGCCTTGTTGTTGCGAGTTTTTCGTAACTCTAGTGTAATGATTGTATGGTGGCTTTACTTTGCAGGTTTAGAAAGTTCGGGATATCAAGCAACCATTGGAAAAATGATAATGGGCTTGCGTGTAACCGATATGAACGGCAATAAAATTGGTTTTGTACGAGCAAGTTTGCGACATGTTTTTAAATTTATTTCGCAAATTATACTATTAATAGGGATGGTTATTGCCGTATTTAGCGAGAAAAAACAAGCCTTACACGACCTTGGCGCAGGTACAATGGTACTAGAAGAAATTGAGCGTTAATAATTGAACGAATTGTAAAACATTAAAATTAAAAAGCCTTTTGAGTTATAGGAATATTCTTTCCAACTCAAAAGGTTTTTTTTGTATAGATTAAGTAATTACTGCTATGGTAAGGATTCTTTTTCTGCTACCCGTTTTAGTTTGTTTAAGCTCTTTGCCATGTCTGCTTCTAGCATATCATCAAACAGTAAACCAAAGTAGCGGAAAAGAGGATTGTCGCCTAATTTTCCTTCACAAATCCAATCAACACGAGTAGCAGTTTCGGTTTGAGGAACAAAACGAATATTGCCATTTATCTTAATCTCTCCATTTTGTATACGCATTTCGTACCTAATGCCCTCTAGCGGATAACTTTCCTTTATTTTTAAGATACCATCTTCTAAATGGTCGCCTTTCCAGCGCTGATTTGCGCCTTCGCCGCTGCTGGGTTGGCTGTAGGTAATGTGTAAGGTAGGATCATCTTTTTTGCTAATAAAGCTCCACTTTTCCCATTCCCTGAGTTCATTTAAATAAGGATAAATTTGCCCATGTGCTTTGTTAATAAGCAGGCTTTGTTCGGCTTTAAAATTGTTTGGTAAAAAAAAGCCAACAATAAAAATCAACGAAAAAACAATAGAAATTCCTAGAAATATTTTGGTTAAACGAGTCATATTTTATTTTTACACCATGTAAAGCCCAAAGATGAAAATTACTTAGGTAATTTTATACTTTAAACGCACTTTTTTTAACAATTAGTTCACTGATTTTAATGCTTAGTAGATTTATTGACTTTTCTCCGATATTACTACCCATTTTTCGTTACTTAATTGTTGCTCACCGTCCCACCGATAAGCCACCAAGTTGCCGCCTTTGGCAATGCTGTAATCGGTGCAGCAAATGTTGTGGCTTTGTAAAATAGGTTGGCCTACTAGCCAATAATGTCCAAAAACTACTGGCGGTTCATTTTTAGGATAAGGCTGGTAATTATTAGCGATTACTTTTGTTGGTATGGCTATATTGGGCATGGCATATTTGGTAAAAGCATACGATTTAAAAGTGTGATCTTTAGGGCTTAACCACCATTTGACGCGCATTTTTTTTCGTTCATGCCCATCTTTATCTTTAAAAGAAAAACCTTCGGGTAAAACCATTTCTTTCCCTTTTAATAAGTCGTCAATAATGTTAAATTCGGTTGTATGTGGTAGGGCCGATTGTGCTAAAAAGTCGGCTGTCAGCTTATTTTGTGGAAGCTGCTTTTTTACATAATCAATATGTTCGGGTATCCAAGATGCATGAATTACTCGCAGCCCATCTAGTTCTAAAAACAGGGGAAGGTTTTTAAACCAAGCAATATAATTTTGTAATGCTTCGGGATGTTGAGCAAAGGCTTGCATGGTAACTTTATGTTGATGAATATTTTTAACACTGTGCGCTCGTAAAGGTTTACCATCCTTTCCTTTGGTATGAAAGGCAATCGCATTGTATTCATGATTTCCCATTACTGCTTTTGCCGAACCATTGTCAACCATTGCTCGCACTATTTGCAAAGTTTCTTTTATTTTAGGGCCTCTATCAATAAAATCGCCCACAAAAATAACTTGGCGTTTGGCATGTTGGTAATATTTGCCATTGTGTTGATAGCCTAGCTTTTTTAATAACATTACAAGGGCATCTGCATGTCCGTGAATATCTCCTATTATATCGTACATTTTGGGTTTTTGATTTTGGATTTTTGATTCTTGAAATGTGATTTTTGATTTTTCTCCTGCTAACGCTAGGAGGGAGGCATTTAAAATTTAGAATCGAGAATTTAGAATTTATTTACCTGCTGACGTTAGGATTTTTGATTCTTGAAATTAAATACTGGGTTTTTGTGCCGTAGGTACAACCCGTTTATAGAAAAATAAATAACAAAAAAACTAGCGCCATAGGTGCGGCCCAAACCATATATTTTTCGTTTTAAAATTTAGGTAATTGATAATTGTTTGGAAATTGCGATTTGAAAATTGATTATTAAAATTTTGGTTATTATTTGGAATCTGTGATTTGATAATTGATTATTAAAATTTATTCATGCTCCTTCCAATCCCCCAGCACATCCTTCCCAAAATCAAGCATCATATCGGGTCCAATTAAGCCGATGCTGGATAGGAGCGATTCACCACTAGCATCTAAAAAAACAAGGGTAGGATAATTGCGAACACCATACTTTTGTGCAATGGTTTTGTTATTACCAATACCTACATCTAAGCGATAATTTATAAAATGTTGGTTGTAATAAGTAGCAACAGTGGTATTTTTGAAAACGGTTTTTTCTAGTTCCTTACAAGGTTTGCACCACTTGGCATATACATCCATCATAATGGGCTTATGTTGTTTTTTCGACATTGCTAAAACAGCTTCAAAGGTCGTATCTACAAAAATTATTTCTGGCGTTTCTAAGCTTACTTTTTCCTGCTTAACATTATTTTCGGTAGTACCGCATCCATATAACACACCTAGCAGCAAGCATAAATATATTGCATAATTTTTTATCATGAAATGTTTTTTAATTCGTTACCAGCTTTTTATCTAATAAAATAAAAATAGGATGGCTGAAGAGATTCCTTTTTGTGGCAAAAAGGCATTATATTTGATTTAAATGGAATAAGCATTATAGCGTTTTATGGTTTTTTTTAGAATATAACAAAACCTACTTTTTAGTGCTTACACCTTCCTCATAACTGTTATAAAAAGTATATCACTATCATATTAAATTTAATAAATTTTTTATAATTGTGTAATGCACTTGAATAACCCCAACTATTAGGTTTTTTACCTAAACCTCAAAGTTATCCAAAATCCATTACTAAATCGAAAAATTATGAAGGTAAAATATTTACTTCTGTTAGCTTGTGCATTTTGCACGGCAAAATCTTTAAATGCACAGCAGGTTGCTGCACCTGAAGTTGTGTTGCAATCTAATTATGGCGGTGCTTTGCAAGAAGCGGTTGATGCCATTTTGCCTACCGCAGATGGCGGAAATGTACTTGTTGGTTATACCGACTCTAAAGGTAATGGTAGAGCTGATATGTGGATGGTAAAAACCGACGAACAAGGCAAAGTTGTTTGGGAACGAACATATGGCGGCGAAAAAAACGACCAAGGTTATGATTTTACCGCTACCAATGATGGCGGCTATTTATTAGTCGGTGCTACTCAATCGAAAGGAGCTGGCAACCGAGATATATGGGTAGTAAAAACTGATGCTAGAGGCGAATTACAATGGGATAAAACTTTTGGCGATAAATATGCAGATGGAGCTAATGCCGTTGTGAAAACAAAAGGCGGCGGCTACTTAATTGCAGGCAGTCATCACGAATCTTTTAGAGTAAAAAAAGATGATGTTATTAAATACGAAATGACCCATTATATTGTATTGCTACAAATTGATGAGCAGGGCGAACAAGTGTGGGAACAAAAAATTAAATGTGAAGATATTGTTTCGGTAACCGATATTGTACAAACACAAGATGGCGGTTTTGCGGTATTAACCAACACCCGTTTTAACAAATCGAAACACGAAGATATTTGGTTAATTAAAACCGATAATACAGGCACACAAGTTTGGGATAAGGTGTTTAAAGGTAAAACCGTAGATGTAGGTAGTGCCTTAGTGCAAACCAAAGAAGGAAACTTAGTAGTTGGTGGCTTTACTTATCCCGAAGGAATTACCAATGCCAATGCTTGGCTAATTTGTGTAAACAGCAAAGGCCGAAAACAATGGGACAATACTTTTGGTGGCGATAATACCGATCAAGCTTACACCCTTACCATTGATAATGATGGGGGATTTGTACTAGGTGGCATTAATAGCTCAGGCGAACGGGAAGATGGTAGTTTGTGGTTGGTAAAAGCAGATACAAACGGCAAATTGGTTTGGGAAACTACTTTTGGAAAAGAGTACTTTGAGCAAATAACTGACGTATATGTTACCCCTGCAGGCGAGTATGTAGTAGCAGGCTATGCCCCTATGCGTATTGTGCCTAAAGACGAAAGCAAACAATTAAACGACAGCAATAGCAACAAAATTTATGGCGATATTCGTTTGGTGAAATTGAAGTAAATAGCATTGTTTTGCTAGTAAAAATAAAAAAAATGCGTCCTATCTTTTGGTTATGCCAATAAGATAGGACGCATTTTTTTTAGGAGCTTTCGACTCTAATTAACTTGAGGGGAATTATTTCAAATTTTTTTTCTTTCATCCATCAATAGCCATCACAGGTGCCGATTTTAACTGTTGTTCCGCTGCTGTTTTAGAGCCAGGTGCAACATCTGCATTATCTAAAAAAAACTGTACTTGCTCTACCATTTTGGGCGAACCAATAAAAATAGGGCAACGTTGGTGTAATTCAGTTGGTTGTAAATCTAGTACATCCTTTGTGCCAGTTGTAGCTTTTCCGCCAGCAGCTTCTACAATAAAAGCCATTGGTGCACATTCAAATAGCAAACGTAATTTCCCATTTTTGTAGCCTGTCATAGCTGGGTACATAAAAATGCCACCTTTAATTAAATTGCGGTGAAAATCGGCTACCATAGAGCCAATATAACGAGCACTATAGGGGCGTTTTGTTGCTTTGTCTTCTACCTTGCAATAGGCAACATATTTATTTACCTCCTCACTAAAACGGTGTTGATAACTTTCGTTAATAGAATAAATACGGCCGTTTTCTGGCGTTTTAATGTTAGGATGCGATAAGCAAAACTCACCAATAGAAGGGTCGAGCGTAAAGCCATTTACTTCCTCGCCAGTTGTGTATACCAACATGGTAGACGAACCGTAAATCACATAGCCTGCCGCCACTAAATTTCTGCCCGATTGTAAAAAATCGGCTTCCGTACATTTGCCCGAAGTGCTGATACGGCGGTAAATACCAAAAATAGTTCCGATAGAGGTATTTACATCAATATTAGAAGAACCATCCAAAGGATCGAAGCAAACAATATACTTGGCATCAATGGCTTCTTCGTTATCAAAAACAACAAAAGTGTCGTTTTCTTCGCTGGCAATGCCACAGCAATCGCCGCTAATTTTTAAGGCACTAATTAACTCGTTATCGGCTAAAACATCTAGTTTCATTACCGCTTCGCCCGATGCATTATCCGTACCCGCAGCACCTAATATATCTACTAGTCCTGCTTTGTTGACTTCTCGGTTAATAATCTTAGCTGCCAAAACGATGTGTCGTAAAAGTCCAGATAATTCTCCTGTTGCAGTAGGAAATTTTTTCTGTTGCTGTACGATGAAGGCTTCAAGGGTAGTTACTTTTTTCGAAATCATTGTATTGTGTTTAGTATTGATACGTAGAAAATAGTGCCAAGTTGCTATTTTGTAATGATTTTAAGGTGTTTGTTTAAGTTCTAAGGGCAAAATTAGTAATATTTGTTTACAATGTCCTATCATTTAAAAAGGATTTAAAAAGCATGATGATTAGTTTTTGCATAACTTGTTCATTATCAAGAGGGTTAAGAGGGGTTTTAGGTTGCTTAAAATGTAAAAAAAAGGACTTGTTAGGTGTTGTTTGTGGTAACAATATGTAAGGATAAGTCGTTAGTAGGAAAAAAACAATTTTACCATTACTCCGTAAATTATTTTTCAATGAAAAAAAGATACCCATTACTCTTAATTACTTGTATGTTTTATAATAGCTTAATGCAAGCACAAAAAAATAATTGGGTGGGAAGAAATGGGCTTTACACAGGGGAGTTAATAAAACAACTAAAGGTTTCACAGCACATTGAAGATGTTTTTATTAATACTCGAATTTAAGTAGAACGTATATCCAATAATAAACAAAGCCCGTGGGAGTT
>JAHDBT010000342.1 GCA_020630215.1 Bacteroidota bacterium | reverse complement strand
AAGGCTTGGGTCATCAAGAACTTAGGTTTTGAGTCACTAGACATAATTTTTATCTAATATTGCCGTTCCTTAAATTGAACTGAATTGTAAAAACAGTTGTTCAAAAAGAAATAGTGGCACTTTATAGAGACGGTTTGTTAACAGGCAACAAACAAAAACAAATCCCATTAATTGTATAAAAAAATCTCACAAAAATAGCTTAATATCCATTCCTTCATTTTAAATCCTTATGTTATTGATTAAACCTTTCCTTTTTATTTTCATCTAATTTAATCCGTTTCGTAAATTACAAATTCGTAAATTACAAGTGGTAGTAAACCCAAATCATTTCTCACTAGTTTTCAAACAAAAGACCAATTATGAACAAATCAGTTTTTGCTTTTTGTTTAGCACTAGGTATGTTTTTACATGCCAATTTAACGATGGCACAAAAGTGGATACCCGAAGATATTCACAGTACAACCGTGCTTGTTGAACGTTACAAATATATGGACCCCGACCTCACCCTCGAAGATGTTGACGACGAGTATGAAGATAAGAAAGAAACGTTTATTTCTAAGGCCAATACGGAGTTAGCCGACCGCAATACCAAACTCGATGAGTTGTTTAAAGCTTATAAACATCCTTATGTAACTGCCATTCCTGGTAAAATTGATAAAGAGTATCCAGATAAAGATACACACCGATTTATACTTAAAAGAGATGTGTTTTTTGGCAAAAAAGAAGGACTAAATACTACTAGTAACAAAGTGGAAGACCAATCCTATTTTGCGTACCGTTATTATTTTTACGACCGCAAAACAAAACAATCCTTTACTCCTTATTATTTCTCTGGCGACCAATGGCAACAAGTACGCCGAGTAATATTTTGGCTCAATCAAGAACAGCGTCAACAGTCAAGCAAATAGTAATGCTTGCTGGAAAATTAGGCATTATCGTTTATTTTTAAGAAATTTAAGTAAAGGATAATGCCTTTTTACTACCTTAAAACAGACCGAAACGGTCTATATGCTTACTACTTGCTATATTACTACCCAAAAAAAGGTAAATGGATTAGCTAAACCTATCTTTTTTACGTAGGATTTCTTAGCTTTATAGATCCAAATACGATGGATTAATTAATTAACTAACCATTTAGCCGTTTTACAGAGACGAATATGTCTGTATCAAATCATATACTTATTACCTTTTGTATACTTTTATACGCCCTTTTTTTTAAGGTAGGGCAAAGCTATGCACAAACGCCAAGCAAGCAACAGCAAGCCTACGAAAGCGGAAAAGCAGCCATTGCTTTAATAGATAAAAAACAGGATTATACCAGAGCCTTAGCATTACTAGAAACCGCCGCTAAACTCGATCCCACTAATTCTGCCTATCCCTATGAAATTGCCTATGTTTATTACCGACAAAAAGAATATCAAAAAACAATAAAAATTCTTCAAAAGCTAATCAACAAATACCAACCCCGGCAAGAGTACTACCGATTAATAGGCAATGCCTACGATATGCTAGAACAGCATAAAAAATCACAGAAAATATATTTAGAAGGCTTAAAGCATTTCCCAGATGGAGGTATCTTTTATTTGGAACTGGGTGGCTTGGCTTACCGAAGTGGTAATACAGATATGGCAGTAGACTATTGGGAAGATGGAATTAAAAATGCCCCACAGTTTGCCAGTAATTACTATTGGTGCGCCAAGCTATACTGCCATTCTTCCGAAAAAATATGGGGGGTTATTTATGGCGAATTGTTTTTAAATATAGAACCCGATACTAAGCGAAGCCTCGAAATTAGCCAGCTAATGTATAAAACCTATGAAGAAGCAATGCATCTCGAACCCTCGGCAAATTGGTTAAGTCTAAGCAAACGAGCAAGAATATTTTTACTCTTAGAAGATGTTTACAATGTAGAAGTGCCTTTTCAGGTAGCCTACGAGCTAAGTTTATCGGCAGGGCTAGATTCCTTAGCTACCAATAATCAAACTGTAAGCCAAGCCAATATCGCTTTAATGCATACCCTCAGAAACGAGTTTACCAAGGTTTGGTACAATAAAACCTATCACGAGGAATATACCAATGTACTATTTGATTGGCACAAAGATTTAATAGCCGCCGGCCATTTTGAAGCTTATAACTATTGGCTATTAAGAAAAGGAAATTCCCAAGAATTTAGCAATTGGTTTGATAATAATAATAAAGCATTTCAAGCATTTGTAAAATGGATAGAAAAAAATGCCTTCGAACCCAATAATAAGCACCTGTTCTATAAAAAGCAATATGCACAGCCTAATAAGACACCAAAAAAATAAATTTGCAACTAAATTATTAACGAGTTGAGTTAAAAAAAAATGTAGAAAAAATACATTGTAATAAACTGATAAATAAGTAATTACTAAACTAATACCCCGTATTTAATCTAAATTTTCGCTTCCTCCTCTAAAGGATTATTACCGGCTTTTCTAAAAAATATTATCCAAATTCAATAATGTGTAGTATATTTGCAAGGAATATAACAAAGTAACAAAATAAATAAGCCTTTAACTTAGTTTAAAACAGTACTTTGTTAAATAAGATAAGGTATTTAAAGCCATTTTTGTTTTTTGGAACAAAATTGGATGTATAAAATCCCAAAAGCTTATTTTATTTACCTTATTCAAGCTTTATAATGATGGATAACTAATTTAACAAACCAAATTAGTATAGAATAAAAGCATCATTTTTGGATGACCATTGAGTTGGTATCTACCTAAAATAAAAAACAATAAATAAGTATTCACTATTTAGTTTTAACAAAAAAATAGTGATTTACAATACGATTCGAGCAGTAATAGCTAAATAGTTTGCTGCTAAAATGCTTAACAAAATAAGTTCCTTTAAATAAGCAGAAAATTTGATCTGCACCCAGTTAGGAGTAATGCAATACCTTAATTAAAAATAAAAATCATTGTACCTTAGTAATTGCTAAAATAATGATTTAACCAAATTACCAGTATTTGCATACACATATAATAGTCGAATTTTACCTTTGTTTTGTATATCATATCAGGTATTAATTAAAACAGTTTGTTGCTTAACAACAGTAGGCTTAGAAGATAACAAAAAGCCAAAATGTTAGAAAATAAACATACGTTGAAATTGTTTTTATTAAAGGCAGATGCCAATACATCATTCCATCCATATTTATTTTGCAAGTAATTGCACCGTAACTTTCACTCGTCTTTTATTCTATTCTTTTTTACTATCCATTATTTAACGACCCTATTTTGCGGTTATTCGTAGAATGTTATGGTGTTTTTACACCCATTCTGAATACCCCCAATTTTGGTCGCAAAAATTATTCATTAACCTCCAGCATTAAAAGAGTGGGTAGTTGAAATGTCTATATGCTATATGCAGGAAACTTATTCAACTTACCAGCACTTTAACTTTTGCTACAAAAAAGAGCAATCATATTGTATACATAACTTTTAGTTAGCACCAACAAAACAATGGGCGATTTTACTACATCAGTACAATCAACTATACTGCAAATGGCCATTGAAAAACACCTATTAACAAAATAACACAAACAGTTGTCTGTTTTAAGGTAAAGATAGAAAAGGCAAGCTAAAACGAAATTAAAAAAACAATAACAATGAACCGTGTACAAGCTGGAACAAAAACAAAAGAAAGAAAAATTATGGCACAATCAAATGGAACTCAAAAAGTGGTTTCCGAAAGCAATGAAAAATTATATTATGTAGACGCAACCAATGTATGTTATTGGTTAGACACAACTGCGCCAACCTTGCGTGTGTTAATTGCCTTACTCATTGCCATAAAACGAGATCGAAAAGAAAATTTTTACTGCATTTTTGATGCAAATACAACTCATAAATTACCAGAAAACGAGCGTGATATTTATACACACATGCTCGATAATAAAAAGTTTTTTCACCAAGTAAGCGGCGGTAAACGTGCCGATGATTATATCTTAGGCCTTGCCGATATGTACGATGCCGCAGTAATTAGTAACGATAACTACTCGGACCCTAAATATGCTAAATACTCTTGGAAAGATAGAGAAGCTGACCCCATGCGCTTATTTATGGGAGAAGTAATTACAACACCCAAAGGGCCACACCTTATGTTGTTCGATTTAGATATTAGCGAATTACTAGGAACAAATACCGAAGAACTTTATAAAGAATTTGTAAAACTCTTAAATCCGCCTAGAAGGAAATATAAAGGGAAAGTGAAATTTTATATGCCACACAAAGGATGGGGCAAAATTATTTACAACCGAGAAGATACCATCTATTTTAACGAGTCAGAATTAAACAAACCTTTACAAGCAGGACAAGAAGTAAGCTTTTTATTTAACGAAGGCGATAAAGGAACTTTTGCTAGTAGAATTAAAGTAGAAAGCTCGCGCTTTACAGGTGAAGTAGCCCATTACGATGAGCAAAAAACTTGTGGCTACATTAAAATGAATGATACCGAACGAAAACTGTTTTTCTATAAATCGTACTTCGAAAATGAAAACATTAGTAATGTTGGCAAAATGATGAAAGTAGATTTTGAAATTGGCAACAATAGCAAAGGCGAATGCGCTAAAAATATTCGAGTATATAAAGGAGGAAAAAGCGGGGCTACTACTACCACTAATAGCCCGAAGGACATAAAAATTTTAAAGGAGAAAAAAGAACAACTAGAAAACTTACTAAGAGATGCCAACAAAAAACTAACCGAACAATCGAAAGAAATTAAACGCTTACACACTACCTTAAGAGATGCTGGCGTAAGTATTTCGGATATTAAAGAAAGAGAAAGTAAACCAGGGCGCAGCGAATCTAAAAACGACGAAAAAGATCGCCGAAATAATCGCAATGACCGCAACGACCGCAATGGCAGAAACGAGCGTAATGAGAGAAACGACCGCAACGAGCGTAATGACAGAAACGACCGTAACGACCGCAATGATAAAAACGACCGTAACGAGCGCAATGATAAAAACGACCGTAACGAGCGCAATGAGAGAAACGACCGCAACGAGCGAAATGATAAAAACAACCGCAACGAGCGCAATGACCGAAACGACCGTAATGAGCGCAATGATAAAAAAGAAAGCAAAGGCAAACGAGAGCAACAAAATAACAATCGTAACGACCGCAATGATCGAGACCGCAATAATGCAGAACCTCAAAATGAGCGACGTAATGGTAAAGGAAATAACAACACGACTAAAGGTAAAAATAAAGGAGAACAAGAGCAAGGGAAAGAACAGCAAGATGCCGATAAGCGCAATGTAAATGCTAAATCGAAAAATGCTAAAAAACAGCAAAACGATAATAGTAATAACAAAAGTGCTAAAGGCAAAGGGCAAACACCTAAGCAGGAAAATAGAGACCAACAAGAACAAGAGCCGCAGCAAGAGTCGCAAGAACAACGCAAAGGCAATAAAGGTAAAGCTAAGGGAAAAGGCAAGGCACAAGAGCCACAGGTAAAAACGACCAAAGAACAATCCCCACAAGCAGAAAAAAAGGAAGCAAAACCGGTTGCAAAGGGCAAAGGAAAAGGAGAGAACTTGCAAAGTAATGCCAAATCTAAAACCAAAGCCAACGAACCGCAAGCTAAACAAGATGCTAAAACAACCGAAACAGACAACGCCAGTTCTAAAAGTAGTCGTAAAAGCAAAAGCAAATCGCAACAGAAGGAGGCACCTGCAACAGCAAAAAGTAAGGAAAGTGCTAAACCAGAAGTAAACGAGCAGGCAATAACTACAGATACAGATACAGATACAGATAAGCGAACAGCAAACAAAAAGGAGAAGGCAAAAACCGAACGTACCAGTAAGGCAACACCTACTACTAAAAAAACAGCTACAACGTCTAAGACTTCCAAAGTAAAAACTGCTACCACAAAAACAGCAGCAAAGGAAGAAACAGCAAAACCCGCAGCTAAAAAAGCAGTAGCAACCAATAAAGCTAAAACAGCTAAAACAACGAAAAAAGCAAGCCCAGCAGCTAATAAATTACTAGGGTACTTTAACACCATACCTAAGCGTAAAAGTTGGTGGGACCGTTTAGAAAAGCAATGGAAAAAAGCTTTTAACGTAGTACTAGGACACGGCGAAATTGACGACGACCCGATAGATGAAGAAATTCAAGAATTACTATTACTGAAAAAATTGAGCTTTTACCGTACTAGTAGAAACAAACTCAGTTTTAAATTAACCAACCTTACAGGCGTAGAGCATTTGGTACACTTAAACAACCTTAACGTATCAGAACAAAATGTTAGCAGCTTAAAAGGTACTCGACAATTGTTGCGCTTAGATTATTTAAACGTAGGTAAAAACCAATTAAGCAGTTTAAGTGGTATTAACTACCTAAGCAACCTAGAGCAACTGTTATGTTCAAATAATAAATTGAAACTCACCAGCCTTAAAGCTTTAGATACTAAGCTAAAAGCCCTCAAAAAATTGGATGTTAAAAACAATCAGTTAAGTATTGAGGATAAAGAAAAGGTGAAGGAAATGAAGATTGATAAAATTATGGTATAACCATTGATAAAAAACGCATAAGTGAAAAGGGAATGAATTATTTCGTTCCCTTTTTTTATATTTGTCGCCTTATGAAAACACAACACCATATTAGTGGGCTGTTAATAGCCATGTTAGTGGTAATTTTATGGATTACTAGTGCTTGTAATACTGCTAGTACCGCCAAAGTAAATTGGTTAACTTGGGACGAATGGAATCAAAAAGCCGAGCTACAAGATAAAAAAGGATTGGTTTGGATTCATTCGCCAACCTGCGACGATTGTACCGAAATGGGCAAGGAAACTTTTGAGCATCCGCAAATTGTGGAACTCATCAACAAAAATTTTCACGCCATTAAATTGGATGTGCACCATCCCGACCCCATTACCACCAAAGGTAAAACTTGGGAACATAAACCTCCCTTAGTAGCAGGCGAATTAGGTTACCACGATTTAGCAAGAGCATTAGCCGCTGCTAAAGACCAAATTCCATATCCTACCGTTACCTTTTTAGATGAAAAGTTCGACCTAATTGTAGCTATTCCGCAAAGGTTATCTCCTAAAGAACTAGAAGTACTGATGGCTTTTACCCTAGGAGAACATTACCGAGACCAATCTGTAGAGGAGTTTAAAAAATCTTTTAAAGCTACTATTAGGTAGAGAAAATTCATGAATTTTCTCTACCCGAATACGAAATACACACTACCAAAACATTATTAAACAAACCCCCTTTTACCTCATGAATATCCACAAAGAAGGTTATCCAACATTAATGATAGCAGGCGGTATTTTATTACTGCTCAACGGACTCATACATTTTCTAGCTCCGGCAAGCACCTTGTTTTATGTACTGCTATTGTGCAGCATCGTATTATATGGCTTCCTCATGTCCTTTTTTCGGATTCCTAAGTTATCTTTCGAAATTAGCAATAATAAGCAAATATTGGCTCCTGCCGAAGGACGAATTGTAGTGATTGAAGAAACCCACGAATCCGAATATTTTGAGGATGAGCGTATGCAGATTTCCATTTTTATGTCGCCCTTAAATGTGCATGTTAACCGCAGCCCCATTAACGGCACCGTTAAATACACCAAATACCATCCAGGAAAATATCTAGTAGCCTGGCACCCAAAATCAAGCACCGAAAACGAACGTTTTACCAGCGTAATCGCCTA
Source organism: Bacteroidota bacterium (assembly GCA_020630215.1). Classification (GTDB taxonomy): domain Bacteria; phylum Bacteroidota; class Bacteroidia; order Chitinophagales; family UBA2359; genus JAHDBT01. Next base: position 250 of record JAHDBT010000342.1, on the reverse strand, counting down.
CCAAGGCAAAGAAACCAACCCCGATTCGAGTACCAATCCAGAAGTATTAGTCCGACAAATTGCTGGCAAACTGGCCCGTAAAATTACCAATTATTTAGAGGTTGGTAAAAACGTAAATCACGGACAAGAAATAGGGTTTATAAAATTAGGTTCTAGGGTAGATATATTTTTGCCACTAGGCACTAAAATAAATGTGGAACTAGAACAACGAGTGAAGGGGGGGCAAACGGTGATTGCGGAGTTGGTGTAG
>JAHDBT010000341.1 GCA_020630215.1 Bacteroidota bacterium | reverse complement strand
GCCAGAGGCTTAAAACACAAATCGAAGCAAAGACTTACTATTTTTTAAAAAAATAGTAAGTCTACACCGCTGTTTTAGGCAATTATTTTAGGCGAAGCTTATGGGTACTCCGTGGGCAACCTCCTACAAACATCCCATAATAATATTTTAATTCGTAACTTCGCCCCATGCAATTAAACTACAAAAAACTAAACAATCCAGAACAAGCAAATCAGCCTAACCTAATTATTTTACATGGCTTATTTGGAATGCTAGACAATTGGCAAACCCTAGGCCGACGTTTCGCAAAACATTTTAAGGTATATTTAATAGACCAACGCAATCATGGTAAGTCGCCACACGATATGGATTTTGATTACTATACAATGGCGACCGACCTGCTAGATTTCATGGACGAACACGACCTAGAATCTGCCAACATTATAGGACATTCTATGGGCGGAAAAACAGCTATGCAATTTGCGGTAGATAATAGTGAGCGAGTAAGCCAATTAATTATTGTAGATATTGCGCCCAAAGATTATCCGCCTGGGCACCAAAATATTTTTGATGCTTTTTTTGCAATCAATTTACCACAACTATCTTCCCGAAAAGATGCCGATGCCGCCCTATCGCAACACATAGCAGAAATAGGCGTGCGACAATTTCTCCTCAAAAACCTATACCGAAACAAAGAAATAGGACACTACGACTGGAAATGTAACCTCGAAATTATTTATCGCAGCTACACCGAAATCATTAACAATTCCCTAGGTCCCTACGACGAATACGAAGGAGCAACCCTGTTTGTAAAAGGAGCTAATTCCCCTAGATACATCGAGCCTGATAAGGATATGGATACTTTGCAAAAACATTTCCCGAACATGCAATTACAAACAATTGCCAATGCCGGCCATTGGATTCATGCCGAACAACCCGATGCTTTTTTTGAAATGGTAATGGATTTTTTAGTAGTAGAATAATTTAAATAGTAGTAGAAGGTAGAAAGTACGCTTCGCTTTTGGTAGAAGGACGGCTTCGTAATAAAAAAAAATCAATATGACTCTCGATATCGTAATCATCGGCGCAGGAAATGTAGGGTATCACCTAGCAAACGCACTGACTCAAAACGAACATCGCATTGTGCAAATGTTTAGTCGAAATGCTCAACGATTTGCCAACATTCCTCCTAGCATTTGTAACAGTTTTACCACCAAACTAAGCCAGCTAAATCCTAGTGCCAGCCTGTATTTAATTGCCGTAAGTGATGATGCCATAGAAATAGTATCCCCAAAAATACAAGTTAATCCTAAAGCGATTATTGCCCATACATCAGGCGCAACACCTAGCACAGTTTTACAAAATCATCCGCAATATGGTGTGTTTTATCCTCTACAATCCTTTAGCCGCCAAAAGGCAGTCGATTTTACCAAACTCCCCCTCCTAATAGATGCCTCAGACGCAACAAGCCTACAAACATTATTACAAGTAGCCAACAGCATTAGCCAACATGTACATCCCCTCACCGACCAACAGCGACAATACCTACATGTATCGGCTGTTTTTGCCAATAATTTCACCAATCACCTCCTCCATATTGCCCACCAAATATGCGAGCAAAACCAAGTGCCGTTCGAGGTACTAAAACCACTCATTACCGAAACCGCCAATAAAATACAAACACATCCTCCTCGCAGTGTGCAAACAGGCCCTGCCATTAGAGGCGACCAAAAAACAATTGATAATCACTTAGCTTTGCTGCACAACAATACGGAATTGCAAAAAATGTATGGTTATTTATCTAAAAGCATTCAAGGAGATTTAGACTTTAAATCTATTAAATAAATAACCATGCACTTAACACTTATCAAAACAAACAACAAATAAAAACACTTATCTAAACTTTAACAATTACTTTTCCAACCGTTCTTCCGCTTTCTAATTGTTCGTGTGCTTGTCCCATTTCCCCAAAAGAAAAAGTCTTAGAAACATGCGCTTTAACTTTTCCACTTTCCAATAATTCTTTCAAGGTATTCATATCCTCGCCATTAGATTGAACCATGTGAAAGGAAACATTGACCTCCCGTTCTTTTGCCAAAGTTTGTATGGCTTCCGAAAAATCTGGTGATGGTATCGAAACAATTGCTCCGCCTTTTTTAACCACTTTTACGGAGTTTAATAAAATATCGCCATTAAACATATCAAATACAAAATCCAAATCCGAAACGACTTCTTGAAAAGCTTGTGTTCGGTAATCAATATGCTCATCTGCACCTAAAGACCTTACAAAATCTTTATTTTTAGCCTAGCCAAAACTTTTTTATTATCGCCAACTTACCTAAGCGAATATTTTAGAAAAAAAGCCCACATGCCTTTAAGGACCTACATCATTAAAGCCAAATTAAAACTTGTTGAAATTAGGCTGCTTAATTCTGATTATACCCTTACCGAAATTGCAAATGAATTGAATTTCACGGATGTAAGTCACCTTTCCAAAACATTTAAAAAATACACGGGGATGTCCATTCGAGATTTTAAAAAAAGAGGGGAATATCAGTTGTTAAAACGAGGGAGGTGTTGATATTGATTTAATTTTATTTATCAGTGTTTTTTTTAATTATCTATTGAACTAATTCCCTTTTTTTTAGGAATCAATTCTATAAAAGACTTGCGAATACTTTTGTTTACGAGTATGGTTTGCAATAAATGGGTTAACAATGGTTGGAGGACTTTCTTATCGTACAACGGAGTTAAACGCAAGTGAAGCACATAACCTCACTTGCGATTTTAGCTTTTGTTGGTAAGTAGTTTTTAATTCAATTTTTCTAGTAAAGTTTTTGCTGCTAACTTTCCTAATTCATTAGATGCTAAAGGACTTGCTCCTGTAATTAATTTTCTATCCACGCAAACGGTTTTGTCTGACTTTGTATTTACAAGTTTAGCTCCTAAACTTTTTAACCTTTCACTTAAACCCCAAGGCATATGACCTGGCAAGTACCCAATCATTGGTGTCTGTTTATCTACAGCATCAGGGAAAACCGCCATTTTGTATCCTTTGTAAAGAAATTGCTGATTATCTAATGTAGTTGTTAAAAGCGAACCTGGCCCGTGGCAAAGAGTTATGGTAAACAAGTCGTTTTCATGTGCCCAATTTAGTACCTTCCCAACATTTCTGTCTTCGGGAATACCTAGCATAGCACCATGTCCACCTGGAATAAATACGGCTGCATAAGATTCAACATCGGTAAAGGAAGTATCAATAAAGTTTTGCAATTTTTTAGGTTGTTCAAAACTTGATTTTAGTTCCTTATAAATAGCTTGCACCTGTTCGTCCTTAGTTGGAAAAGCCCACATTTCAAAAACGACTGGTTTTCCAGTTGGGGTAACTATTTCAAAATCAAAACCTGCATTTTTTAGATGTAGCATTGGCAATAGTGCTTCTATCGGATGGTTTCCTGTAGAAAACTTTTTGCCATTCTTCATCGTCATGTTTTTTCGTTCTGTAAAAATCACTAAAATTTTCGACTTTTTTCCTTGGTATTTTGTGTAGGAAATATTTTCAAAATCAGTTTTGGCAACCGTTCCTAATTTTAAAGCTAATTTTGAAGGGCTGTAAGAGCCATCTGCCTCCAATTGTGGGGCAATACCTAATAGTTTCTTAAGCATATTGATATTATTTAATTGGTTGTTAATTAAAGTACAAAGATAATTCTCGACATACAGCTTAATATTGATGTATGGTAAGAAAGCAGTTTGCTGAGTAGATTATTTATTGCGGCTTCCCTTAATTCATTTTGATAACAATTTTACCTTTCGCTCTACCTGTTGCAAGGTGTACAAATGCGGCTACACTCTCCGCAAAAGGATAAACTTTATCAATGATTGGTTTGATTTTCTCATCTTCAATCAATGATTTAATTGCTCCTAAATGAGCACCATTCGGGTGCATGAAGATAAATTTGTAAGACACCTTTTTATGGCTAATCAGGTTAGCTAATTCTTCTGGCAATTTGTAGTCCGCCATCCCGAACATTTGAGCACTTTCTTCGTCTATTGGGCCAACAACACTAACAATTTTCCCACCTTGTTTAACTACCTCAAAAGCTTCCAAGGTATAATTTTTTCCAAGGGTATCAAATACTATATCTGCGTCTTTTACGATGGTTTTATAGTCTTCTGTTTTGTAATCAATTACTCGATCTGCTCCAAGCTCCTTAACCCATTTTACGTTGCCCGTACTTGTGGTCGTGTACACATAAGCTCCTTTTGCCTTTGCATACTGAATAGCGAAACTACCTACCCCGCCCGAACCTGCGTGAATAAGCACTTTATCGTTTTCTTTTATACCAACGTATTCTAAGGATTGTAAGGCGGTGAGTCCTGCTAATGGTAAACTTGCAGCTTCTTCGAAAGAGATATTTCCAGGTTTTTTTGATACGGCAATATGATTTACCGCAACATACTCTGCTATAGTGCCCATTTGTTCTTGAGGCACTCTGGAATAAACTAGGTCGCCAATTTCAAGATTGGTTACCTCCTCCCCTTTCTCAACTACAATTCCACTAACATCATAGGCGGGGGTGCTTGGAAATGGAATAGGAATTAAGCCGTGTAGATTTCCTAAGATAATACTTTTATCTATAGGATTAATAGCGGCAGCCTTCACTTCGATAAGCACATCTTTTGCTTGTATGGTTGGTTTATTTACTTCATTAAAAACTAGGCTATCTTTAATGTCGCCATATTTCATTATTTGTAATGCTTTCATTTTTGTGTTTTTATCTACGTAATAATTTTTCACAAAAATAAAGCAAGTACTTTGAATAAAAATTGACCTATGGTAAGAAGCTATGGTAAGAAATTATTTTTTTGCTTTTTCAACTCTAATACGGCTCAGGCTTTCTTGCGTAACACCTAAATAAGATGCGATATGGTAATTGCGAGCAAACTGCTCAATATCAGGATAATGCTCTAAAAATAAATCATATCTCTCTGAAGCAGTTAATTGCAATTGATTTAAAATACGCTTATGCAAACTAACCATATGACGTTCTAAAAGATTTCTTTGAAAGGGTTCGTATTCGGGGAATAGGGTGAGTATACCATCCAATTTATTAGCATTAAATTCAATAACGGTTGATTCTTTAAGGCATTCTACGGTTAGACTTGCAGATTCATTATTATGAATGGCAATATAATCGCTTATCCACCAATTTTTAACTGCAAATTGCAAAGTATGCTCTTTACCATTTCTATCGGTACAGTAGGATCTTAAACAACCATCAGTCACAAAAAATATTTTGTTGACGCTTTGTCCTTCTCGAATTAAGACTGTGCCTTTAGAAAGGATCTTTTTTTCTGAAATAGAAAAAAGGTATTCTTCTGCTTCTAGGCTTAAATCCTGGCTGCTTTTTATTTTTTTGATTAATTCTTTCAATGCTTAATGCGTTTAATTGCTTACAACAGTTTAGGGACGAAAAATAAATAACGGTCCGTTTTGACTTTATCTTTTTGAACTTTCCTCCACCTCCTTGACAGTTATGCTTGGGTCAACCTTCCTAATTTTCTGGTCTTTATTTATTAAGATTGTATTTCATTAAAAGTTACAATAAAGCTCCGTCCAAAGATAGTATTTTATTACGGAAATTACAATGCCATTGTTTCCATGAATCCTTTCGGGCATCTTGACTAAGTTCGATGACCGAAAGGCGGAATTGAAAAGATAAGACTACTGGTATCGTCAATTATTTAAGTTGTCATCCACTAGGGGAACTCCTCAAAGCATTGTGTAAGTCCTTCTCTCTTAGCAATATTGGCAGGGCGGGTTACTCAATTTACTGCTTTGATGCTCATTCGTCAATTTTAAACATTCGTTCAGATTGTTTGCTTGCCATTTTTTTAGGTGTTTTGCTTAAAAAAAAGTTTCGTAATTTAATTAGCAAACTGTTTTCAAGATGAGCGATTTTACCCAATTGCCAACTCGTATTAACTATCTCTACGGCTTTTTTCCTTCTTATCTTTTGAAATTCTAGGAAAGCCTTTTCGGTAGATTTATGTTTGGCTAAACAGTTTGCTAATACCATTGAACTTTCAATTGCTTGGCAAGCTCCTTGTCCTAAGTTTGGCGTAGTTGCATGAGCCGAATCCCCTAGTAAACAAATATTTTTTTTGTGCCAACTCGAAATTGGTTTCAAATCTAACATCTCATTTGTCAAGAGATTTTCTTTGGGAGTTGAATTGATAATTTTAGGAACGATAGGGTGAAAATCGGAATAAAAATCTACCAAATCGATGTTTTGAAATTCTTCCTCATAGTTATTTTTGTAGTTGGCTAAAGCATACCAATAATATTCATTTTTCCCAATGGCAACAAATCCAAATCGCTTGCCTTTTCCCCAAGGTTCGTTTAATTCGGTTTGGTATTTTTTGGGTAGTTCAATTTTTGTAATGCCTCTCCAGCAAATTTGTTTAGCCTTTCGTATCCTTGTATTATCAAAAATTGATTTTCTGATTACAGAATGTATGCCATCTGCGCCTATTAAAATAGTTGCTTTATGGGAAGTGCCATCCTCAAAATCTAATTCAATTTCCTTTTCAAATTGTTGGAGTGCTTTTACTTTTTTATTCAAATGAATAGGCACATCAGCGAGTTGATCTAAAAGTATTTGGTGCAGGGTAGCTCTATGAATGGCGACCGACTGCACCTTATATTTCTCTTCAAAATGTTTTAACTCCATGGCCGATATCGGATTTAGTTTTTCATCCGTAATATTTACAGCATTTGTCAAACTACCCGCTTCAAAAATGGTGTCAGACAGTCCCAGTTTTTTGTAAATCTGCATGGCGTTGATGGCCAAATTTATTCCAGAACCTGCTTTTTTGAATATTGGAGTTGATTCAAATATTTCTATTTCAAAGCCTTTTTGCTTTAGCGCAATGGCCGTCGTTAAGCCACCAATTCCGGCTCCTATGATAGTTATTTTCATTATTTTTTGTTTTTGGTAATGAACGAAATTAAAAACCCTAGTAACGGAATGCCAGTTAAAATAACAGGTATTATAAAGAAATATTTAATGGCTATAATTACACTCAACAAAGATACTACAATATTTAGTATTAAAACATTTGACGGCAATGCTGCTTGTTGATTATTTTTTAAAATCAAAAGATTTAATGCTCCGTATCCAACTAAAAGTAAGCCCATCATTAGGCTAAACCCTTGGTGAAAAAACCACAAATTAAATTGGGTGCCTAATACCTGACCAGTAAATGCTTTCATTTGGAGTATGATTTCATTTTTTGCTGGTGTTTCTGGAGAAAGTAAGTCGGCTAAAGAGTGAAGTATTCCACCTAGGAGAAGTGTCCAACTAGCTATTTTGTAGCTTACAAAGGAAGTTTTCATATGCGGTTATTTTATTAAAAAAATAAGAACTGCCTTTTTCCTGATAATCCTATTTTCAAATTGCTATCACAAAGATACAGCCAATCGGAATAATTTTCATTGACTTTGGTTAAGAAGTAATTATTTTAGTGAGCTTTTCCTAATTGGGCTTAAGATTTTGGGCTTAAAACGGTTAAAAAAACAACCAACAAAACAAAAATCCGTCGCCCCTGCACCTTACATCTCCTGATGGAAGACAGCTGACCTAAAGGAGATGAGAGGAATAAACAGACAGTTGAAGCAACATATAAAATGCCACCAAAAAAACAAAGCTTACCATAAACAAAAACGGGCAAAAACCCATTCTACATTAATACTTTTGCAGAATGCGCTTTAGCCCGTTTTTTATTAAAATTGTCGAGAAATTATCTAGCAACTCTTGTTCCTCCAAATTGCATTGCATTACCCCCCCAAAAAAAGCAACCAACAAAACAAAAATCGCAGCCCCTGTACCTTACATCTCCTGATGGAAGACGGCTGACCTAAAGGAAATGCGAGGAATAAACAGACAGTCGAAGCAACACATAAAAACAAAACAATACCCCTTAG
>JAHDBT010000340.1:1790-7975 GCA_020630215.1 Bacteroidota bacterium | reverse complement strand
CCCAGAACAAGACTCGAACTTGCACGCTTAATAATAAAGCACAAGGCCCTCAACCTTGCGTGTCTACCAATTTCACCACCTGGGCAAATAAGGGAAGAAGGACTAAAAAATCAGCCCCATTCCTAAAACGGACACAAAGATAAGGAATTTTATACGCTTTTTGTTCCCTAATTGCCCTTATTTTTTTCGAAAACCATTAATAATACCATTAAGCCGATTTTAAATAAATTTGCAATGCAAAGCATTGTTTTTATAACTCAAAAATTACTAGTGGCTCAAAACTTAAGTTTCTGATGATTAAGTCGCCGTATTTTTTTTCTGCTACAAGGCATTGTGAGCGAGCATAGCCGTAGCTACGTGAGGGAGCAATAACGCAGTAGCAGGAAAAAAAGACAAGGCTTGGGTCATCAAGAACTTAGGGTTTGAGTCACTAGCATTTATATTTAGGTAGAATATTGTGTAGAAGGTATTTTTGTAGAAGGTATTTGGACGGTTTTACTTAACCATTAAGCTCTGTGTCCTTTCCTAATCCTTGCAGTATCGGTCTGTATTAGCAAAAGGAGACAATGAAGCCCAAAAAACTTCCTGTGACTTTGTGGAAACCCTAGCACTTAAAGCCCTATTCCTCCAACAAACTCACCACATAATGCACATAATCAGTTTGTATATAATCAGGCTGCAATTGTAATGCTTGCCTGTTTTTGGAGCGACCATGCATGTTCCATAACATTACTTTATAGCCTTCCGCTTGTGCTTGCGCTACTTGCTGTTGATTTACTTTGCGCCAATCAATACTAATGCCTTGCAGATTAAATTGTTGTGCAAGGGCAAAACCTTTTTCAAAATTAGGAGGGTAAATAAAAAGCAAATAGTTCGGATTTAAAGCTTGTAAAGCCACTAGTAAATCCGTGTTTTGAGCTTCTATAAGCACTTGTTTAGCAGCAGATTTTTTTTGTAATAATGCATGCAATTGTCTAGCATAAGTATCTACAAAATTAGGATGGGGTAGGGGCTTTGGCAATTTGCAATCCAACGAAAAAATAACCGCATTTTTACTAGGCATTGCGGCTAAAATGTGTTCCAGCTTCAAAACTTTTTGCGACGGATGCCATTTATAAGCACATTGGCTAAGGTCTTGCCATTCTTGTTGATAAACTTTACCTTTACACTTGGTTTTTTTTGATAACTTATCATCATGAAAAGCAAGCAATACACTATCGGCAGTCATTTGAACGTCAATTTCGGTGCCTGCTGCGCCAGCATCTAAACAGCCTTTTAACGAAGCCCAAGAGTTAATCGGATACCAACGCCCAATTCCTAGGCCGCCATGCCCTAAAATTAACGTTTTATTGTCAATAGCTTTCACAGGGTACATCAAGCTTGGGTAAAATGTTAGTAATACGTAGCTCAGTATGCTTATTAATCCTATGAATATGCCTATATTTAGCCAGTTTTTTTTCATAAACTACTTTTCCCATTAATTTATAAGAATTTGAAGCAACAAAATTAAGAAAATAATTGCCCTCAAACTATTAGCTCAGAACCTAAGTTTTGGAGCCAATAGAACCCATATCTCGAAAAAGAATAACCATATATTCAACTATATTTTATACCAATCTAAATGAAGAAATCTATTATTATTGGCACACGAGGGAGCCAATTGGCTTTGTGGCAGGCACATTTTTTACAAGCACAACTTGCAGATATTGGCTGCCCAAGCGAACTTAAAATTATTAAAACTAAGGGCGACCGTATACAGGATTTGTCGTTCAATAAAATTGAAGGCAAAGGCTTTTTTACCAAAGAAATTGAAGAACAACTCCTCAATGGCTCGATAGATTTAGCCGTGCATTCCTACAAAGATTTACCAACCGAAATGCCCAAAGGCTTAAAATTGGCGGGTAACTCTTACCGAGAAGATCCCCGTGATTTACTCCTCATCAATACAAATGCAGTAGATAAAACACTGCCCCTACAACTTAAAAAAGGAGCTGTGGTAGGCACGTCGTCTGCTAGACGAAAATCGCAGTTATTAGCTTTACGCAGCGATTTAAAAATGCAAGATATTAGAGGCAATGTACCTACCCGTCTTAAAAAAGTACCTACCCAAGTCGAGGCTGTTGTATTAGCCGCAGCAGGTATTCAACGCCTAGAAATTGATGTGCGTGAATATACGGTTGTAGCCCTAAATCCACAGCAATGTGTACCTGCACCTGCACAAGGGGTACTCGCTTTTCAAATACGGGAAAATGATGAGAAAATACAAGCAGTTATTAATCAAATTAAAGACTCCAAAGTAGAAGAAATTATCACCATTGAACGCAGCATTTTGCAACTATTAGGCGGAGGTTGTCAGCAGCCGATTGGCGTTTATTGCGAAAAAAAGGAGGACGCTGTTTTTCAAGTATGGGCCAGTCATGCCCAAGCTTGGAATGAGGAACCTATTACCGTTTTTGTAGAAAGTGAAACCAAGGAAGGACTAGCCGAAAAGGTGGTTGCGCTACTACAAAGCGATGCAAAAAAAAAGTCTTTATCTCGCGTAATTTAGCTCCCAATAGTTACTTACTAAAAGCCCTAAAAAGAAAAGGATATGAGGTACATGCACAGTCGCTCATCGACTTTACGCCCGTACCTTTTAATACAACTTTGCCTAGCGTAGATTGGGTGTTTTTTTCTAGTAAAAAAGGCGTGCGTTTCTTTTTCGAGCAACAACCAATACTCGCACCAACCACCCAGTTTGCCGCTATTGGCCAAGGAACGGCCAATGCCATAAAAGCCTACCATAAAACCGTAGCCTATACCGCCCTCCCCAACGATGATTTTAGTAGTTTTGCCGATTTAGCCAACGCAAAAAAAGTGCTGTTTCCACAAGCAGCAAACTCGCTACAAAGTGTACAAAAAGCCATTGTCCACCATTTGTCAGAAGTACACAACCTCGTAGTTTATAATAACCAACCAGCTTCCTCCAGCAAAATTCCAGCATGTGATATGTTGCTGTTTACCAGTCCTTTAAATGCACAGACCTACTGTAAAACTTACGGGATAAATGCTAATCAAAAAGTAATAGCTATTGGCAAAACTACAGCCGCAGCCCTCCAAAAACTAGGATACGCCAACATACAAACTCCTTATGCTTATGACGAAATGAGTATGGCGGCGGTGTGTTATTAACCCAAGTTGTCTATACAATCTTCCGCCCCAAACTAACCGTGCAATAAAATGAAGCTCGAAGCACCTCCACATTCTATCTCCTGATAGCATACAGCTTACCCGAAAACTCCCAAGTAAGTATCTTAACTGATAGTCGAAGTACCTTATGTTAAGTATTCCTAATCCTATTGCTAATGGTTTGCTGTTCGGTAGCTTTTCCTAGCCTCAAATTTTGTTTTTTTGCTTGCCATCAGGAGATGTCAAGTACAGTTACTTCGAACGACTATAAAACGATAATCCGATTATTTTGTTTCTATTACTAGGAACAACTAATCTCTAATCACCACCAATTCCCCCATTTCATTTATCAATAAAATCCTAGAAGGAGGATGTATTGGTTGTTCTGCAAAAGGACTAAATGGCAAGGCATAATCTACTTGCTGTTTTACTATCGGCTTAATTTCGTGGTAGCTGCGAGGCGTAGGTTCTCCACTAATATTGGCGGAGGTAGACACCAAAGGTTTGCCCCATTGTGTGAGCAAAGCTTGGCAAAAATCGTGTTTAGGAATACGAATGGCAATTGATCCATTTTCGGCAATTACGTTGGGAGCCAATCTTTGTGCTTTGGGGTAAATAATGGTCGTTGGCCGTTGTGCTTTTGCGAGTAGCGGAGCAATGGCATCAGGAATGAAAACGACGTATTTTTGTAAGTCGCTTAGGTTGGGCAGTAGCGTAATTAAAGCTTTGCTTTCTGCTCGTTTTTTGATGGCATATACTCGCTTCACGGCTTCGGCATTTGTTGCATCACAGCCTATCCCCCAAACTGTATCGGTAGGATATAAAATAGTGCCGCCTTTTTTAAGGATGGCAATGGCTTTGTCTATTAATGGTTGGTACATTTTTGTTGGTTATTTTCGCTGCTAAATTAAAAAAAATTTAGGAACTACGATCTACATCAACTATATTTGTGAATCATATTAAATAAAGTTATTAGCTTACGATAAGCTAAAGAATAAATCAAAACAATTCACCCATTTAAAATACTGCCATGTCGTTTTTTAAAATTTGCCGAGATCCTTTTGTCGTTGCCATTCGAGAAAATTACCAAGCAACCCCTTTACGAACGCCCGATACTAGCACCCTTCCTTTGCAAGTAATTGCCAAAAGAGGCAAACGCATTATTCACCAAGGAGCCTTAAAAGATTTACTCGTAAAAGGAGCGGAGTGGAACATTGAACCCGCAGAAAGCCAACTAGCAGATTTAGCGATGATGCAAACATCTAAATTTGATGTTAATATGGGTTTTAAAATTTTAGGTGGTTTTTTAAAAGGATTAAAAATTGGAGATATACCCCTGCAAATTGGATTTAAGGGCGCAAAGGAATTGGCTTTTTCTTTTCAAAATCCTAAGCGCATTGCCGTTGCGCCTAGTACTTTAGGAAAACACTTAATAGGGCAAAAACTAGATTTAAATAATACCGCTTTAAACATTTTTACCCGCAATAAAAAGCCCTTTAAAATGCGAATTATCAGTTCGGTAATTTGTAGCAATGCTTTCCAAGTGCATTTTAATAAAACCGATGAAGTAGATGTATCGGCAGCCATTCCCGTATACCATAAATATCTCGCCTCAATAGATACGGACGTAGCAGTATGTACGGGTAAAAATAAATCTTTGCTATTTGAAGGGGCGGAGTTTTTAACCTTCGCCTTTAGTACCATCAAAGCAGAAATTGATCCTAGTGATGGCACTATTATTTTAGGAGAAACCGTGCGCTATAGAGGGCTTTCTTCCGATGCTGATGAACCCGAATTACAAGAAGTTGTACTAGAAGAAGAGGAAGACGTAATGGTAGAGTGGGATATGGAGTAAGGGGAGGTAGCTATAATTAGAATGTTACTATTTAGCATTCAAATAATTTATCGTTTCAATTTCCCTTTTCGGTTACTGAGCGTAGTCGAAGTATTAGAAAAGATTTCTAACAATTAGCTCTGATTTAAAAGCGTAATGATGATTAGTAACACTATAATAAAAAATCCTCAACTATTTTACAATAAGGTAATAGTTGAGGACTGATGATTTAACTAATTGATTATTAGATATTTATTCTATTTTATTGGCGCAACCTTCTAGCACATTTTCAGGGGTTATTACCACTACCGAATGTGAATACTTATTGTCCGACATACCATCCATGCAATAGCAGTTTTTAACATTACTAAGCATTCCATTAAAAACAATGGTTGCTTCCATTTGCTCATTTTTAAGTTCGTATACATCTACAATCCCAGCAGGACGGCCGCTTGCATTTCTAGGTTTTACATAATCAAAAACTAGCGTATCCATTGTTGCAAGACTATAAATTATAATCTTTTTAGAAGCCACCTCTACATGCCAAAAAGGTTCGGTGCCAGACCCTTTTTGAAGTAATTTTCCCTTGTCTTTGATGGCTTTACTAGCATTCGTACTAGTACTAGCAGGAGGTTTGGCATCGCTATTTTGTACGGGTGGCTTTGTTGTGCTAGTTGATGTTTCGCTTGTATTGGTGTTGGTATTACTTGGCTGATTGCAGGCTACTAATATAAAGGCAGCGGTTATGGTCAGCAGTACTTTGAAATAATTTGTTAAATTCATTATGGGTTTGTTTTAATGAAAATTTTTATGCTTTAAAATGGTGTATTATATCTTGTTGAGTGCTTGTGATTTTATGCAAACGTTGAGTGTTTGTAAACGAAGTTATCTTTTTTTGGGCATTTATTTAAACAAGAGTTATGCTTAGACGTTCATTCCTTAGATAATGTTACAGCACTAGGGCATTAAATTAAAAATTTGAAGAACATAAATGAAAAACTTTGCGTACTTTGCGAGTAGTAAACTACTAGCAATTTTCAAATAATGCTGAATAACTAATTATCAAGTTTTTAAATGAACTAGACCGCACCTACGGAGCTTGTTTGTTTTCCATTTGGTTTTCTATAAACAGGTTGTACCTACGGCACTAAAATTCTCTAGCGTTAGCAGGAAAAAATCAAAA
>JAHDBT010000340.1:0-1690 GCA_020630215.1 Bacteroidota bacterium | reverse complement strand
CTAGCGTTAGCAGGAAAAAATCAAAAATCGCATTTCAAGAATCAAAAATTCTAAATAAAACCCTTCCTAGCGTTAGCAGGAAAAAATCAAAAGTCGCATTTCAAGAATCAAAACTCAAAAATCAACGATGCAAGCAACACTTATATCAATAGGGGATGAAATTTTAATAGGACAAATTGTAAATACCAATGCCGCATGGATGGGGCAGCAACTCAACTGGGCAGGCATAAAAGTACATGAGGTAAAAGTGGTGTCGGACCAAGCCAATCACATTAACAATGCCCTGGATGATGCCCTGCAAAATTCGGAGGTGGTTTTAATTACAGGCGGACTCGGCCCAACCAAGGATGATATAACCAAAGTAACCTTGGCAAAATACTTTAATTCCGAATTAGTACTCAACGAAGAAATTTGGAACGATATAAAAAGCTACTTGGTAAAACGAGAACGCCCCATCCTTGATAGTATCAAAAGCATGGCGATGCTGCCAGAAAAATGTGAGGTGATTCGCAATTTACGAGGCACAGCCGCCGCCATGTGGTTTGAGCAGGAGGGGACAGGAAAAATAGTGATGTCGATGCCAGGTGTGCCACACGAAATGAAAGATTTTATGACCAGGGTAGTTATCCCTCGCCTACAAGAAAAGTTTGAAACGCCAACCATCGTCCATAAAGTGTTGATGTGTGCTGGATTGGGGGAAGCCATTGTTGCCGAAAAAATAAAAACCGTAGAAGAAAGCTTACCGCCACATATTAAATTAGCCTATTTACCCAGCATGGGCATTTTGCGATTGCGTTTATCTGCTTCGGGAAAAGAGGAGGAAAAGATTAAAGCCGAGGTGAACAAATATGCCGAAGCATTAAAAACTATTTTAGCTCCTAAATACATTTATGGCGAAGACGAAGAACTGATAGCAACAACCATTGGAAAAATTTTAAAGGCCCAAAATGCCACGCTCGCCACTGCTGAGAGTTGCACGGGCGGATTGATTGCCCATCGTATTACTTCTATATCTGGTAGTTCGGCGTATTTTATGGGAGGGGTTGTTGCCTACTCTAACGAACAAAAAACAAACCTGCTAGGCGTAAAGCCCGAAACCTTAGCAGCGCACGGTGCAGTTAGCGAAGCAACCGTTATTGAAATGGTACAAGGAGCTATTAAGAATATAAATGTAAATTACGCCCTTTCTATTTCGGGCATTGCAGGCCCTACTGGCGGCACACCCAACAAACCTGTTGGTACTGTATGGATAGCAGTAGGTAGTGCCAATTCGGAGAAAGTGTTTGCCCAAAAATTACAACTTACCCAAAACAGAGATGTAAATGTAACTTTAAGCACCAATTTAGCCCTCGCTATGTTGCGCCGTTTGCTACTAGGACTTTTGTAGTAAATTCGTTTTTTTTCTTAGTACATACCGCTTCTTCCGTTTCTCCTATATATATACTATAGGGGGGGGCAATTGCACGCCATTATTTAAGGGAATGAGAAAAAATAAACTCCACCACTTTGATTATTGTTTTTTCCAATGCGGCGTTGCAAATGCTCGTAATAGCTCGTTATTACTGTGCTTTGTGCCTTGCCTTGAAAAAAAACAATCGGACACTTTGGTGGAGTTTTTTTTTCATTTCACTAAGCCAATACTCCGCTAAGTTTTATAAAAAATACTAATTGAAACACAATCAGTTAGGTT
>JAHDBT010000339.1:1305-7982 GCA_020630215.1 Bacteroidota bacterium | reverse complement strand
CAGTCAGCAGTCAGACCGTTCACTTCGTTTACTGTCAGCAGTCAGTTTGCTTTGCTGTTATTTTAAGAGGTGTAATTGTTTAAGTTTAAATGGTTTGTTTTTTTGGAGATAACGTATATCAAAAATCTCCTCGTCAGCATATAAAAAATTTTAAATTCTAAATCTTCGCTCTTAAATTTTAAATCCCCTTTTCCTAAGGTCAAAAAAAAAATCATTCATTTGGTATCGCAACCGCCGCCTAAATGTATATATACAAGTAATACGCTTGTACTACTTAATTTAACACAAGGTGTTTTACTAAGCAACGGTAAAAAATAACTTCCTGATTTCTACTTGAGCTTTTGCACTTATACTGCGTTGCAAATACTCGTCATAGCTTAGGCTATGCCTGCGTTTTGCGCCTTGCCTAAGCACAAAATTTCTGCGTATAAATCGGGAAGTTATTTTTCAACCGTTACTTGACAGGGCTATTTAGTCCTTTGTTATACAAGACTATTGGTTTTTAGTAAATTTTATTACTTTTGTAAATCTATTGTCTTAAAAAAAAACACCACTTTAGTGTTACTTTAATTTAAACTCTAAAAGCAATCCTATAAGTTACTATTTTACAATCCTTTAGCAATCAATGTTGGTTCTGATTTTAAAATTGCCGTTCAAAAAAATTTCCTAAAATTATCATACAACGGTAACGTACCTTATCTAAAATAGTATTCATGAGTAAAGCGTATCAGTTAAACATCAAAGAGATACAACGCAACAGGCGTATCGTAGATGGCTTTCGAGAAAACAACGATCAGGTCGTGTATGAGTGTTACGAAGATATATATCCAATGATATACCGCTTTGTAACTTCTAACTCTGGCGATGAGAACGATGCTCGAACAATGACCATCGAAAGCCTCGAAGCATTTTACGAATGTTGCCTGCGTGACAACTTTCACTTAACCTGTAAGTTTTCGTCCTTTATATACAGTGTATGTCGTAATGGATGGCTTAAAAAGTTAAAACGACGAAAGCGTTTCCCGAATCAACCCATTATTCAGGAAAACTACGAGGAACAGCAACAATCAAGCATTTTTGTTAGTCCTCTTACCGCCGACGATTACGAAGAAACGCTTTTTTTAAACGATTTGAAACGGATAATTTTGGAGTTCGCAGCGCAGGTATCTGAAAAGTGCCACCAAATTACCAAACTCAAATACATAGAAGATAAAAGCCACGAAGAAATTGCTAGCGCCCTAGGAATTTCGGTGCAAGCTTCGAGGAAGCGTTTGCACGATTGTAACCAAAAATTGGCTCGTACCATTGCCAATAGTAGGTACTACCAAGAACTAACCGAGGAATATCCGTTTTTTGAACAGTTTGTTGGTAAATATCGCAAAAATAAGTAAATGTTCAGCACGGTATTTGTATGCTAATTAAAAACAGAATGGCAAATACTTCAAAATACCAAAGAAAAAAACTCATCTATAATGAAACATAAAGAAAATTTATTTTTAGAACAACTAGTAGAAGAAACTTTGTCAAACCCCGGACGAAGGAACTTTAGACAAATTGTGTTAGCCGTTGATGAAGCTTTTCATACACAACTCGACGATTTGTTTAAATCTGTACCCTACTACGAATCACTCATACTTGCAGAAGCACGAGCGGGTGCTTTAAAAGTGGCAAGCCCAAATAATGGTGCCGACTGTAATGGCAGCAGCATTGAATTTGAATTGGCACAACCTGCACAAAGCGATCTAAAACTAACCATCGAAAATAGCAATGAGGATATCCTCATTAAAACAAAAATTGAAGCCAATACCCAAAGTTTTAGCATTCCTTTAGATGCGAAACAAAAATTTCCATCAGGAAGGTACTATTGGAAACTCAAAAGCGAAGATGGAACGGTTATCCGCGAGTTTTTTGTAAACAAGGATTTAATGCCTAAGAAATACAAAGATTAGCATAAGCAATTTATCTAAAGTACTCATGGTGAGTAAAAAAGAGCAGCGATGTACCTCACTGCTAATATAAATACCCAAATGTAATTGGCTTAAATAAATAGGTACAACTAATATAAATGCACCCCCTTTCAATTTCAATTGTGTAACTACCCCGAAAAGAGCAGTCATTTATGCATGATTGCTCTTTTTTTCTAAAAAAAAGGAAAAAAAGGTAACTTTAGGAAACTTTATGCTTCTAAATACTGTACAGTACTTTGAAAGCAAAAGTTTTTTTAACAAAACTTGACCAACTGTATACTAAACCACAAACTATTGCTGTTAATAGTAATATTGTTTTTAATTCACCAAATCAACAATAACGGATGAAAATTTCAAGACTCTTATCACTAACCGCTTTAGTAGCACTACTAGTAGTTGGTTCGTTCAACAAAGTAAACGCACAAACTACCAAAAGTGATCAAAGCGTTTATGATAAGCTAGAAAAAATGGTTACAGGCGAACAACAAGAAGCGCAGTATACCAACAAAAAAACACGTCAATCTGTAAAAGTTGTTATCAAGGACTTAGACCTTATGGATCGCATGACCTACTCTAGCATTCACAATGCTTTTAAAGGAAGTGAAGATTTAGCAGTTAACGACATCTCTTTCTCACCTGATTTTGGAGACGGCTTCTTTTATTTAAGCTTTAACTTAGATGATGAAGAAACAACTAGAATCGTTCTTTTAGACGTTGCTGGCAACGAAGTTCACACCGAAACCATTGAGGACTTTGAAGGTACTTACGAAAGTAAAGTAAATATTAAAGCCAGCGAAAAAGGCACTTATTTCCTAAAAGTTATTCAAGGATTTAGCCTATTAAATAAAAAATTAGTAATCGAATAACCCTCGATTTATTCATAATCTATATATTTAAACCCATCTATCATCCTAAAGCCATGATAGACCCGAGGGCAAACTTTAAAAGTTTGCCCTTTTTTTGTTTCTGTTACTTATAACAGTAGGTGTTTTTGTAGAAAGTATTTTTATAGAAAGTAGCAGGTGCTTTTTAGTATCTCGCCCCCTAATAAAACAAAACCAAGGGCAAGTGTCTCGTCCTAGCTTGCACTAAAAATAATCGACAATTTAATTACTAATACTTTCTCTTCCCAAAAGTTAGCATAGCCAATTTCTAATTCGTAAATTTACCACAATAAAAATCCCAACAAAAAAAATCGTGTAGCAAAGCGGAACGGTCTAACTACCTACTACCCTCTACCAAATACCCTCTACCAATATATGGCAATCAACATCCACGAAATATTAAAAAAATACTGGGGCTACGATAATTTTCGTCCTTTACAAACCGATATTATTGAAGCGGCTTTAGCAGGAAAAGATGCACTCGCTTTAATGCCTACAGGTGGCGGAAAATCTATTTGTTTCCAAGTGCCAGCTTTGGCGCAAGAAGGGTTTTGCTTGGTTATTAGTCCACTAATTGCTTTAATGAAAGACCAAGTATACAACCTACGACGCAGAAACATTAGAGCCGAAGCCATTTACTCTGGCATGAGTCGTTTTGAGATTGACCGCATCCTCGACAATTGCATCTACGGAAAAGTAAAACTCCTCTACCTCTCCCCTGAACGCCTCCTAACCGAAATGTTCCAGGAGCGATTGCCCAAAATGAACATCAACCTAGTAGCCATTGACGAGGCACATTGCATTTCCCAGTGGGGCTACGATTTCCGTCCTCCTTACCTACAAATTGCCGATATACGCCAACGTTTACCCAATATACCTTTCCTAGCACTTACCGCTACGGCTACTAAACGAGTGGTACTCGATATTCAAGAAAAACTAGCCTTTAAGGAAAAACGAGTATTCCAAAAAAGCTTTAAAAGAGACAACCTCTCCTACTCTGTTTTTATGGAAGAAGACAAACCCAAAAAACTCCTTCAAATTTTACAAAAAGTGCCAGGCACAGGCATTGTATATGTAAGCAGTCGTAAAAAAACAAAATCTATTGCCCTGCTACTACAAAAAAATCGCATTAAAGCCGATTTTTACCATGCTGGACTAAACCCCAAAGCTCGCAGTAAAAAACAAGAGCAATGGATGAAAAACAAAACCAGAGTAATGGTATGCACCAATGCTTTTGGTATGGGCATAGATAAGCCCGATGTGCGAGTAGTAGTACATATTGATTTGCCCAACAGCCTAGAAGCCTATTACCAAGAAGCAGGACGTGCAGGGCGTGATTTGCGGAAATCTTATGCCGTACTTTTATACCAAACAGCCGATGTTAAACGCCTACACGATGATCTTAAAAACAGCTTTCCCGAATTAGCCACCATCAAACAAACCTATCAATCGTTGGCTAATTATTACCAAGTTGCCATAGGTGCAGGCGAAGGACAAAGTTTTAATTTTAACATCAAAGACTTTTGCCAAACCTATAACCTAAGTGTGCTTAAAGTATTTAATTCGCTTAAAATACTAGAACAAAACAATTACTTCGTAAGCAACGATGCTGTATACAGCCCCTCCCGTTTAATGTTTATTGTACCTCGCGAAGAAATTTACAAAATTGAAGTCGCTAACCGCAGGCTCGACCCCTACATTAAAGGTATTTTACGTACTTATGGCGGTGCTTTTGATGATTATATAAATATTGATGAAGCAGTAATTGCCCGTAATTTGCGTACGCCTAAAAATTATGTGGTAAATGCACTCAACCACATGCATCAACACAAACTTATTGATTACCAAGCGCAAAGCGACCAACCACAAATTACCTTTACACACCAACGTTTACCTGCCGATAGACTGAAAATAGACCAAAAACTGCTGCAATTTAGGAAGGAAGTTAAACAAAATAATATTGCTGCCGTAGAACAATATGTAAGCAACTCGCTTATATGCCGCAGCCAACAACTCCTCTCCTACTTTGGAGAATTAGACAGCGAAAAATGTAAAGTTTGTGATGTTTGCACCAATCGAAATAAAACAAACATAGACAATAACAACTTCAAAGAATTAGAAACAGCTATTAAACAGCAACTACAAAGCAAATCGCAAACCATACATGAACTTGTTGACAATTTAAGCTCCCATTTTAAAGAGCAAGAAGTAGTAAGCGTAATACGCTGGCTAACTGATAATAATATACTCTCTTTAGACCAGCAACAAAACATACAGCTTGCCTGATAAAATAGTCGTTCTAAAACACCAAAATAATAAGCACAAAACACTTAACAAATAGCACGTTTTTTGTATGTTTGCCTAACAAAATAGCTATTTCGCCCTCTATTTTGACACTTAAAAGTAAACTCCTTTAAATATCCATAATAAACTTATCAATATATTTTATTTGAGATAAAAAAGCATCTAGCACTTTTGCTTCCCTAAAACAAAAGGGTTTATTTACTCGAACAAAAAAAACAAGACAAACAAATGACATAAACGTGTTTTGGTATGGTAGTTGAGGCGTAACCATTATTATCTGTAAAATCAATAAAGTATTCTTTATTTATGCAAATTCAACAAAAAAATTGGACAAGCCAAAGCGGTTGGCAACACATTTCGGGACCTAATGGCGACACCGACGTTTCTAACAGCTTGGTTTTTGTTTTTGGCGACCGTTTTGAGCTAGAACAAGCCGAACGATTTAAGGAGTTACAAGCCTTATATCCTAATAGCGATATTATTATCAATTCTACTTCTGGCGAAATTATTGGCCAGCGAGTTAGTGAAAGTTCTATTGCTGCTACAGCGGTTAAATTCGAGAAAACGGCTTATCACATTTCTAAGATAAATATTAGTGAAGTTGCCAACAGTTATGCCGCAGGTAAAGCGTTAGCCGCTTCGTTTAATAAAGAGAATTTACGCCATGTTTTTGTTGTATCAGATGGACAGTTAGTGAATGGTAGTGAATTGGCAAAAGGCTTTAACGAAACCCTCCCCGAAAATGTAGCCTCTACTGGCGGTTTAGCAGGTGATGGACCTAGATTTGAAAAAACATTAGTAGGTTATAATAATGCCCCTTCTGAAGGAAATATTATTGCAGTAGGCTTTTATGGCGATGCACTAAAAATAGGTTATGGTTCTGTAGGCGGATGGGACTCTTTTGGACCAGAACGAGTAGTTACCAAATCGGAAGGAAATGTATTGCACGAACTCGATGGCAAATCGGCTTTAGAATTGTACAAACGTTACCTAGGACCTAAAGCAGAAGGCTTACCCGGTGCGGCATTGCTTTTCCCACTAAGCATGAAAATTAAAGACGACGACCAAGCATTGGTTAGAACCATCTTATCCATTGACGAAGAAACACAAACAATGACCTTTGCAGGCGATATTCCGATAGGTGCAAGAGTACGATTGATGAAAGCCAATTTCGACAAGCTTATTGATGGTGCTTATGATGCTGCAAGCGAAAGTAATTTAGCCCTAGATGGCAACAAAGCAGAACTGGCTTTACTAGTAAGTTGTGTAGGCCGCCGCTTAGTTCTTGACCAACGCATTGAAGAAGAAGTAGAAGGCGTATGCGAAGTAATTGGCGATAAACCTGCCGTTACTGGATTTTACTCCTACGGAGAATTAGCTCCTTTTGCAGGACTGATGACCTGCGAGCTACATAACCAAACAATGACGATTACCTTACTAGGAGAAAAATAATTAAATAGCCGAATGGCTTTATTGCTAAATTTAATAATAAATAGCCCAACAATAAAACAGTTCAACAGTT
>JAHDBT010000339.1:0-1205 GCA_020630215.1 Bacteroidota bacterium | reverse complement strand
AACAGTTCAACAGTTAAACAATAAAACAATTAATGAATCGTCTTTTACTACGACAAATAAAACGCAGCTTAGGCGGCTTAGACAAAGTGCCTCCCGAAATGATGCCTTTGCTAGATGCCATTAGTAAATCTTACGATCATTCTTCGGAAGATCGCACCTTATTAGAACGGGCAATGGATATTAGTTCGGAAGAGCTATACGAAGCTAATTTGCAATTAAGAACCGAAGCAGAAAAGCAACGACAAGCATTGGCTAAATTAAAGCAAGCTTTGTCTACCCTTTTATCGGTTGATTTGGGCGATGGTAATCATAGCTTAAAAGCAGAAGACGATATTGTAGCAATTGGTGAGTTAATTGAGCAGCAATCGGAAAAAATTAAAACTTTTGAAGCGCAACAAAGCCTATTAATTAATGAATTGGAAGCAGCCAATAGTGAGTTAAAAGATTTTGCTTACATTGTTTCGCACGACCTTAAAGCGCCCTTGCGAGGCATTGGTTCTTTAACCGATTGGCTCATACAAGATTACAGCGAGCTAATGGATGATGATGGAAAAAGCCATTTAAAAATGCTGAAAGGCAGGGTGCGCCGAATGCATAATTTAATTGAAGGCATTTTACAATATTCCAGAGTAGGAAAAGTAAAAGATCATATTATTAAACTCGATTTAAACCACCTGCTAGAAGAGGTAATTGATTCCGTAGTGCCTACAGATAAGTTTACCGTATTGATAGAAGGGGAACTGCCTATTATTTACAATGATGCAACGCGTGTAAAACAAATTTTTATGAACCTGATTAGCAATGCCGTTAAATACAACGACAAAGAAAAAGGAGAAGTAAAAATTGCTTGCCAAAGTATTGACGAAGATAATTGGCAATTTTGTATTACCGATAATGGCCCTGGCATAGATGAAAAATACCACACTAAAATATTTCAAATTTTTCAAACGCTTAATGCTCGCGATAAAGTAGAAAGCACTGGAATTGGCTTAACCGTTGTTAAAAAAATTATTGAATACAATAAAGGCAAAATTTGGTTAACTTCTAAAAATGGCGAAGGCACTAGTTTTTACTTTACCCTGCCTACTACCATTAAAGTAGCCGAAACTGTTTAATATTGGTAGTTGGAAGAAAGTACCTTGCTTTAATTTTTTATAAAATAAAACACCCTAGTGGCTCAAAACTTAAGTTTCTGATGATTAAGT
>JAHDBT010000338.1 GCA_020630215.1 Bacteroidota bacterium | reverse complement strand
TTTTTAAACAACGCAATTTATGTTACAAAAATTTAATCCTCAAAATAAAGATATTAAGGTGTATATAAACGGACAAATGCTACACCGCAACAATGCCAAAATATCGGTATTTGATAGTGTGGTACAAGGCGGCGATGCGGTGTGGGAAGGCATACGGGTATACGATGGTAAAATTTTTGCCCTCGACCGTCACTTAGCTCGTTTACACGACTCGGCAAAAGCAATGGCTTTTGTAGATATTCCTAGTAAAGTAACTATTAAAGATGCTTTATTTAAAACCCTGAAAGCCAATAATATGCGTGATGGCGTACATATTCGCTTAACCCTTAGCCGTGGCGAAAAAATTACTTCGGGTATGGACCCTCGACTCAATCAAATGGGTTCGACTTTAATTGTATTGGCAGAGTATAAACTACCTGTATACGATCAGTCGGGCATTACCTTAATTACCGCATCCGTTCGTCGCAATAGCCCGCAATTTGTCGATTCAAAGATACATCATAATAACCTCATTAATAACATTATGGCAAAAATAGAAGCAAATATTGCTGGTGCCGATGCTGGGTTAATGTTAGATGACCGTGGTTTTGTAGCGGAGGCAAATGGGGTAAATGTTTTTATGGTGAAACGAGGCGAATTATTAACCTCAAACGCACATGCTTGCTTGCCTGGTATTACTAGAGGTATTGTGCTAGAAATAGCCAAAGAATTAAGCATTCCTGCTAGAGAAAGAAACATTAGCCTAGCAGAATTTTATGCAGCCGATGAAGTATTTACAACTGGTACAATGGGTGAATTAACCCCCGTAAAACTAATTGATGGCCGAGCAATTGGTACTGGAACTGCTAGTTTTAAAGTGATGCAAAAAATTAATAAACGCTTTGCAGAATGGACCAAAGAACAAGGCACTATTTTGCCCTTTTGATAATTGATTATGAATGTTTTGTGACGAAGCTATGATGTGTTAATTGCATTTTTTTCTTAGCTTGGCTCAATTAAAAATAAGGAGTGCTTAGACACAACTTAATGGTGGGCTAAAAAAGTTTACAATTAGCTGTCACTAATGAACAAAAGAACTTGTTCTTTTGTTTTAGCTTATGGAATCCGAATCTAATAAAGTTTAAAACTTTTAGGGCATGTTTCATTTTCCTAAGATTTTTTTATACTTTCGGTAGCGAAGTGTAACGTAGTCGTCTAGATACTATATACCCTCTGCTAGAAAAAACTAATTGAAACATGCTACTTTTAGAGTTTAATTTTTTTAGTTTAAAGCTATTATAATAAATGAATCGTTTGCGAATCGACATAAGTTGGTTAAGTGCTATTTTTCTATTTTGTGCAATACTCTGTATCATGAGCCAAACAATTACCCTTTACTGGGTATGTGCGGATGGTCATGCTCAAGAGTTATTGGCAGAAATGGAAAAAGAGTTGGAAGACGAACGAGAAAAAGAAAAGGAAGAAAAGGAAGAGAGAGAAGAAGAAAAACTCGACCATAAATCTAGCCGTTCGGCAGATACTTTGGTATATAATCTAAGTAAAAATTACCTCGATTTTCATAAACTGTATTCCAACAGTTTTGTAAGTCTGTATACGCCTCCCCCAGAACGCTTATTAGGATAGTATGCTATTTTACAATTGTTGATACTATTCCATCTATTTTCTTAGATAATTTATTTTCCTCAATTATACTGTTGTAGGACTGTTTGTTACCTCCTCCTTACAGCTTGATGTTGTAGTAAGTTGATATGGGTATTGTGCAAACGCATAACTACCCTATTTTAGCTATCGAGCTGTATTATTTATAGTATGCTAGTGCCAAAGTGCCATGCTACCATAAAAATGGAGGTATTGAAGCAAGAACGTTTAAGCAAACTAAACTCCTTTTTTAGTTTAACTACTATTTTAATAGTGCGCTAATAAACTGTTGATTACTAGGGGTTTAAAACGTTGATGCTTTAAGAGAGCTAATACAAACAGTACTAGCATTCCCCAATGTTATTTTTTAAATATTAAGCAAGCATGAAGAATTTATTTAAGTTCGACTTTTCTAATTTTAAAGGCGATTTACTAGGCGGTTTAACCGCAGGTATTGTAGCCTTACCCCTTGCCTTGGCATTTGGTCTGCAATCAGGCTTAGGTGCATTGGCAGGTTTATATGGAGCCATTTTTATTGGCTTTTTTGCGGCCTTATTTGGAGGCACAAACACACAAATTTCGGGTCCAACCGCACCAATGACGGCGGTAAGTATGGTTATTATTGCAGGTATTGTACAAGCTAATGGAGGTGATTTGGCGAAGGCAACACCTTATATTTTAATGGTATTTTTACTAGCGGGTTTATTTCAAATTTTGCTGGGTTTTATAGGTATTGGTAAGTACATTCGTTTCATTCCTTATCCTGTAGTATCGGGTTTTATGACGGGGATTGGCGTAATTATTTTAGCAACACAGTTAATGCCGATGATGGGCTATTATCCTAAAGAAGATGCAGCTTTTGTAGAAAAATTTAAACCGCAAGCAGAAGAGGTGCTCCTCGAAAAAATATTAAAAGAGGAAGCTGATGAAGGCATCCTTGTACTAGAAGATTTTAGAGAAACCATTAAACGAGCCGATAATATTGATGATAAAGATATTATGAAAGAAGCCAAAGCATTGGCAGGTGCCGAAACATCTGGCGTAATGGGTTCGCTTAGAAACTTACCCACCGCCCTACGTAATATTAATATGATTGACCTAGTACTGGCCCTGCTAACCATTTTTATTATTTTTGGCTTTAAGCGGATTACCAAAGCCGTCCCTAGTACTCTTGTTGCACTACTAGCCGTCTCCATCGGCGCATATCTAATATTGCCCGAAGGTGGATATCGAGACATTGGGGATATACCAAGTGCCTTTCCGCCCTTTAGGTATGATATATTGACTCATTTTAGCATCGCACAAATTGCGCCCTATATTTTTACCGCCATTTCCTTAGCGATGTTAGGAGTTATAGATTCGCTGCTAACCTCTATTGTGGCAGATAATATGACCAAAACAAAACACAATCCTAATCAAGAATTGATAGGGCAAGGTATTGGTAACTCTATAGCCGCTTTATTTGGTGGTATTCCAGGTGCAGGTGCAACTATCCGTACAGTAGTAAATATTGATTCGGGTGGTAAAACAAAAATTTCGGGTATGGTAGCTGCCTTATTGTTATTAGTTATCTTACTAGCATTAGGGCCGTTAGCCTCTAAAATTCCTGCCGCAGTTTTAGCAGGTATATTAATAACCGTAGGTATTGGTGTAATGGATTACAAAGGCTTAAAACATGCTACTAAAATGCCTATAGCAGAAGTAGCGGTAATGTTTTTAGTAATTCTTTTAACGGTTACCATCGGATTAATAGAAGCCGTAGCTATCGGTATGGTATTATCGGCATTATTATTTATGAAAAATATTTCGGATGTGGTAGAAAATCGCACTAAAACAGCTTCTTTAAAAGAATTTTCAAGAGAAGAAGCTTGGGAAGACGAATCGAATATTTTAGAGCTTGCTGGCGACCAAGTATACATTAAACACTTAGATGGTCCATTATTTTTTGGTTTTGCAGCTCGCTTCCAAGATATGATAAAAGCAATTCCGAGTATTAAGGTAGTAGTCATGAGAATGGACAAAGTGCCTTATGTAGACCAGTCGGGCTTGTATGCAATGGAAGATGCGGTGTTAGATTTACAGGCACAAGGGATTGAAGTTGTATTTGTAGACTTACACGGGCAGCCTTTAGATATGTTTGAAAGCATTAAACTAGTACCTGAATTGGTATCGAAAAAATACTGCTTCGAGAATTTTACCCAATGCAAAGTTTGGCTTGAAACATATCTTGATAAAGATATTGACGGAGATGGCGTAAAAGGCGCTGCATTGGATGATAAGGCAAAAGTGAGTTAGAGCAACTACTTAAAGTTAATTTTTTAGGCTTTGCACGCTTACGAAGCAAAGCAGAAATAAACAATAAATAAAAAGCGATGTTACACTTCCAAAAGGAATCGTAACATCGCTATTTTTTTGTTTAAATTTGGCTATCGCCAACAATAGTTAAAATCGAAGCATACTTTCTACTTTCTACAAAAGTACCTGCTACTAACTACTATTGCGCCACTATTTTTTGCGAGTAGGCTTGTCCGTCAACGGTTAAGTTAACAAAGTAAATGCCTGCTGCCCAACCTAATTCTTCGTGATTAAATTGGTAGTTGTAGATACCTGCATTTTGTTTATCGCTTGCTAAAGTGTGTACTTGTTGTCCTAGTACATTTAATACTTCTAGGCTTACGGTTGAGGTATTGGCTAAAGTATAGCTAATTTGTGTTTGCGATTGGTAAGGATTTGGAAATGCGCTTAATTCGTATTGATTAACTACATCATTTACCCCACTTATTACTACCGATAAGGCTTCTGAAGTACCTGAACAATTGCCCGAACTTACTGCAACTGTATAACTACCTGTAGTAGTAGGTGTATGAAATGGACCTACTGCGTCACTAATTGCTTCCCCATCTAAATACCATTGGTAGCTATCGTAACCAATTTCTGCCGATAATTCCATTTGTTGAGCCTCATAATCAATCGTAGGAACTGGGCCATCTACAATTGTAATACTGTAATTTGCAACAATACCATCATACTCATAGCTAATTTCATGTGTACCTATGCCAGCTAACGCGGGGTTAAAAGTAGTGCCACTAGTACCCGGACCAGCAATAGTGCCACCAGCAGGTTCAAATTCTAAAGAAGATGCGCCTATACAATAGCTGTCTTGTAAATAAGGAATGCCTACAAACGGTAAGGGTTCGCCAGTAGTATATTGCAATACCGTAATAAGCATTTCATTGTTGGTTGTTAAGCCAAAGGTTACTTGGCTGTTGCCCGTATTGTCAAAAGTAGCCTCTTGAATCATTCCTGTACCTGCGGGTAATTCGTACAATGGTTCAAACAAATTTACTGGCGGATGCGACCAATCGTAATAACCAACATCACAATTACAGCCAGTATAATCAAAATGTCCTTCATAAAGTTGCTCGCCCGTACTTTGTAAGTAAATATCAAAATCGGTACCTAACTTATGTGTATGCGACGATAGCCACCAAAGGTTCCATTGCTGACCATTGTTTATATTGTCGATAAAAGTATGTTCGCCAGGAGGAATTATCAAACTCAACGGATCGTATAGTAATAGTTCAGACTTCATTTCTTTAATAGCAGTACCTGCTGGCTGTGTATACACATTAATATATACATCGGCAGGCAAAATATTATCGTCGCTATAGTTAGGAATGTGGTAATTTAAATCTAAGTGGGTATCGGCATCCCAAAAATAAGCAGTACCAGCAGGCAACCTAAAATCAGTAGAGAAAGTCCAAGTAGTAACCAAATCGTTGTTAATAAAAAATGGATTTTCGCCAAATAAGGTTACTTCTCGCAAGCCTTCGTCGGTATCATTAGCCGCAGCAACACTTCCATGCTTGTACATAATAAAGTGATGCGATTGGTCATTCATCAATAAATCCGTACGAGTTACTTCTATTGGCTCGTCGTTGCGAATAGCATGTTTTTTTAAGTATTCTTTTTCATCGTTGGTATCCATGAAAATAGGCCCGAAGTGGATTTGAAAACCTTTATCTGGTGCAGGCGGTTCAGGACGTTCAATCATTTCGTACCCACCATTGGTATAATAATTTTCAACAACGCTCATATCTACAGGTGCGCCTGTTTGTGGTGCGCCAGCATAAATCCATTGGCGAAGCGTTTCTAGTTCGATGTTGGTTAAGGGGTCGAAACCGCTACCTGGAGGAGGCATTAAAGTACCTTCGGATGTTTCGTCAAGCGGCGCATCAATATGGTCGATTAGTCCATTGTTTACTTTACGAATTAAAAAACTGCGGTAAGGATAACCAGCATCAATAATACGGTCGTCGTTACTTGCTGCGGTAGCATTACTAGGCATTGTACCTACAATAGCATCATACAATTCGTTTTCGGGCAAGTCTAAATCTAAATTACCAGCATAAGTACCGCCACCAGTATGGCAACTAATACATTTAGCTTGAAAAATACTTTGTACATCCTCAAAATTAGATTGAGCATTTACGGTTAAAGAACTCATGCCGATCAGGAGCAGGAGAACACTTCCTAAAGTCATGGCTTTAGTAGAAAAAGCATAGATCTGTTTCATTGATTTTAGTGTTTTATTTTACTATTCTAAATTCTATTGGGGTTAGGGAAGCCGCAATAAATAAGGTATCCAAGCTGACGAGGCTATTTTTTCTTTTAGCAAGGCAAAATTTTTCCACATAGCAGCGCTACGTGGAAAAATTTTAACGCAGCAAAAAGGAAAAAGAGTCCGTCAGATGGGTAGATTATTTTTTTCGGCTTCCCTTATATATAAAGGAGGGTGCTTGTCACATCTTTGCAAGATAAGGATTTATTATTAAATGAGAAAATGCATTTTAGTACAGTTGCGGATATTTATAGCACTTTTAAAAACTTTAATAAACAAAGCTAAAAATAATGCTCGAATAAACAATAAATAGTCCTACTTAACATTATACATTTGTCAAATTTTTGTAACTTGCGGCAAATTTATCCTTCAGTAATTTAAGCTTTTAAAAATAGACCGCCTGTTCAAGGACATCGCTCTATAAAACAAGCACAAGTTAAAAAAGGTTAAGCCGCTAAATATATAAGACTCGTTTGTGACAAAGTGTTATCTTTGTAGTCTTATTAATGGCGTTTAGGAATGGGTTAAATCCCTTATTTTCAGTAGTTTGTATCATTTTAGCCTCCTTGCTTATTATTTAAGTATTATAAGTAAGGTGCAAAACTAGGCTAATTTGTTTCAGCTTTTGAACCTGTTTATTTAAAATAGTTAAGGATTGGAAATGCTAGTACAAAAACGGCTATCTACCCAATGCCTACTATTATCTACTAAAAAAATGTTATTTATCCACCATATAAAATCCAGTAAATACATGAATTTTTTTAAATTCCCAATCATGATGATTAAATGTTGTGCGGTATTGTTATTGCTTTTAAGCTTTAATAATACGACTACTGCACAAGGTTCTGTGGAAGACAGAAGCATGTCGGTGTTTATTACTAGCTACGACAGCTATGGCATCCGACATATTGAGCGTATTCAAAAAACGGATGAGGAGGTAAATACCTTAAATGTAGCCAAAATACTAAAAGAAAATATTGAAGGTGCAGATATTTTAGTACACGGTTATATTAAAACTCCTACACAACATACTCGTTACTATTTTGATAGTAAGGATATGAACGAATCTACTAGTAAGTGCAAAAGCTTTTGCAAAAAAGTAGAATCTTCGGAAGTAAAAGCACATTTAGGTATTATTGCTCGTCCTACAGAAGATGCAAGCGGCTTAATGGTACACGAAATTGTGGATGAAACAACGGCTCTACAAATGGGCTTACAAGTAGGCGACATTATTACACACATCGACAAGGCAGAATTGTTAGATGCTTGTGATATAAAAGACTTTTTGCAAGGTCATCAGCCTGGCGATATTATCGAAATTCGTTACATCCGTAATGGAGAGGTAGTTATTGCACAAGGCGTATTAGGTGCTAAAGAAGTAACTCGTATTACCTGGGTAAAATGCTGCGAAACAGCAAGCGCAACTATTTATGTAAACGAAACGGAAGCAGAAAAAAACAATGTTGATGCTGCTAATTTAGCATTAACAGACGTAAGTGTTTATCCAAATCCAAGCAATGGCTTATTTGAGTTAAGCTTTGTACTGCCAACCGAAGAGGTAGCAAATATTAGCATTAGCAACTTAGCAGGTAAAGAAGTATATCACGAAGTTGTTGCCGCTAATACACCTCGTTACAACAGCACCATTAACATTACCAAAATGCCACAAGGAATGTACTTTTTAAACATTACCCAAAATGGCTTAACACATACTAGTAAAGTAATTTTACAAGG
>JAHDBT010000009.1 GCA_020630215.1 Bacteroidota bacterium | reverse complement strand
AACACTTTCTTAAGTGATGGGTTTTCATTATTGCCTCCCATAAATCGCTTTGAGATTGGGTCTAAAGCGGTCTCAATCGCTCTGTCCTCATCAACTTGTTGATATGGCTTAAGCGTAAATTGATTTGATTTTAATATTGGTGGATACATGCGCTTCTATTTTTTGTAAAATTTTAGCTATCAAACATTTACAAATATCGTTTTGATTGTACAAATCTGTCGATTGCGTATTTCATCATTCCCCACAACGGTCTTGTATAAGAATAGTTGTGGGTTTGCGTGCGAGGAATTTCAGAAGGAACGGTCTCGTATAAACGCAGTAGCGGCGCATAGCCGCTATTGCCGTTTTACACAATGTTGTACTAAACCTAAAGGTAGCTAAAGCCATTCTCATTGCCAAATAATGTATTTTAATGATTTAGTAAAGGAATCTATTTTTAGTAACTAAATCATTTTTATTATGACTTTTAATGTTAACCAGCGTACTTTAATTGAACAAGCCTGTACCAAGGTACCCGAATTTCAAAGCTTTTTCGACAAAATGCACACCCAAATTAAACTCAATGGGCAAAGTGCTTCAACACTCCAAAACTATGGCAAATGTTTAGCTAAAATGAGCTTGCATTTTGGCTGTATTCCCCTTCACTTATCGGATGCACAAATTAACGACTACCTTTTAATGCTCAATGATACGCAAGCCCCAAGTTTGAGCTATTCCGATTGCAGAACCGCTGCACTAGGTGGACATATTGATGCTTGTACTGCCTGCGGAACCGTCCAAGTAAGTTACAATAGTTGTCGCAATAGGAACTGCAATAAATGCCAAAATCTCAATCGAGAAAAATGGATAATGGCTAGAGAAGAAGAGTTATTAAATACCTCTTACTTCCATGTCGTTTTTACCATTCCTGAACAACTCAACCTCTACTGTTTACACTACCCAAAAGTCTTGTACAACATACTATTAAAAGCAGCATGGCAAACATTGCATGTATTTGCCAAGGACCCTAAACACTTAGGAGCACAAACTGGCGCAACTGCCGTTTTACACACTTGGGGACAAAATTTAAGCCTACATCCTCATGTTCATTTAATTGTGCCTGGTGGCGGATTAACACCGAGTGGCAAATGGAAAATGGGACGTGGAAAAGGCAAATTTTTGTTTCCAGTAAAAGCGATGAGCCTAGTATTTAGAGCCAAATTTGTAGCTCTGTTACGAAAAGCATCCAAGCAGGAAAATATCCCTATTCCTAATATATTGTTCAAGCAACTGTTTCAAAAAAAGTGGGTCGTTTATGCTAAGTAACGCATAAAAAATAAATCCGTCATTTCTACTTGATCTTTTGCACTTATCCTGCGTTGCAAATACTCGCCGTAGCTTAGGCTATGGCTGCGTTTTGCGCCTTGTCTAAGCACAAAACCTCTACGTACAAATTGTCGGATTTATTTTTTAAACGTTACTAAAAGACCTTTTTTAGGTCCTAAGCAAGTTATTGAGTATTTAGGTAGATACACTCACAAAGTAGCCATCTCCAATAACCGAATTTTGGAAATTACGGATACCCATATTGCCTTTGCTTACAAAGATTATCGGCAGGCAGCAAAGCCCAAGATTATGCGATTAAGTAAAGCTGAGTTCGTCCGGAGATATGCTATGCACATACTCCCCACAGGATTTAGGCGCATTAGGCATTATGGCTTTTTGTGTTCGAGGTTTAAAGCACTAAAGCTGGCTAAAGCAAGGAAAAGTTTAGGAATGAAACCGCTAGTACACGAACCTAAAAAATCCTGGCAGCAGCTTTGCGAAGAACGATTAAATTTTTCGCCCAATGCTTGCAGGCATTGTGGCGAAAAGGCGTTGGTCATTATCGAAACCTTGCTTCCCAAAAGAGCGCCACCTACGGTAATCCAACTCCTAGCCCTGACGGGTAACATATAGTCTTTTTTTGAACTTCTTTAGAGGTATGGCATAGCTATGGCCGCTATCCAACAAAAATGCCTCTAAATGGTCATTTAGGGTTTTGAAAAAGTACAAAAAGTGTTTTTTTCTAGCAAAAGGCAATAGATATTTTGAAAAATATAATATCCAAGCAAGCGCCAATCCATCCCTCTAAGCTATTGAATCCCCATAATAGCAAAATCAAACTTCCAAAAAAATAGTAATTAATGACTCCGAATCACAAGCGGTTCTGTACAACACTATCTGAATGTTAGGCTTGCCAGCCACATTCAGACTTAATTATTTTAATTATTGTGCACCGTTTTCTTTTTTATTCTTCGACACCTGCCTTAATAAATATTTCTTGCAATTCTTTTTCGATTGGAAATGGTTTGAGTGGAGGAACATTTACTCCTCCTGGATTTCCAACAGGAATCTTTCCTACAAACGATTTTACTCCGCCGAATATCAATCTTGGGATTTGACCAATGATTTCTTTTCCACTCTTGATTTTAATTCCGAATTGAAGCATTTTCCAATGAACATAAGTATGAGCATATGGATATTTTTGACCGAGTATATGTGCTCGTTCTAAATGATTCCATGCAGCATTCAAATTTCCGTTTACATATTCATGTTTATATTTTTCTAATTCTGAATTATAGAACGGTTTCAAACCTATTGGAATGGAAGTGTAAAATTTCATATTCACAATTTTTTTTCGTTACAAAATAGATATTTAATTTTTATTTTCTATCGTTATTTCTTGGTTTCAGCGTTTTGTTTTTTTTCTAATGGTGCACAACTTGTTTATATACACAACTCCCCTCCCAAAAAAACCAACTACATTATTTAGCCTTCTATTAGTGTTGGGATAACTAGTTTGTGCAAATGTAAAGCTATCTATTTTAGTT
Organism: Bacteroidota bacterium; assembly: GCA_020630215.1. Classification (GTDB taxonomy): domain Bacteria; phylum Bacteroidota; class Bacteroidia; order Chitinophagales; family UBA2359; genus JAHDBT01. Next base: position 38,993 of record JAHDBT010000009.1, on the reverse strand, counting down.
GATATTAACAAATAAAATACGGTAGGTTCCTAGTAATTAATCGCTGCTCGGATGACTAGAAATCGCTAAATTTTGGTGATTGTTCATAAGTCCACTTTACATCATATTCAAAAATCAAATGAAGTCTTGACAGGTGAAAGTGATTGTTCCTCCTACCGTGAATTTCTTCATTTTTTATAGTTCTAAAAAAAATGTTGTCCCTTCGTTTTCTTTACTTTCAAGCCAAATTTTTGCGTTTAATTCATCCGCTAATTGTTTGCAAATATTTAACCCTAAACCGCTCGATAATTCTTCTTCTGTTCCGTTTCTTAAATATTGATTTTTTAGTTCAAAGATTTTGTTGTGAAATTCTTTTTTTATTCCAATTCCCGAATCTTTTACGCTTATTATTTTGTTTTCGCTCAAACAAATTTCTATTTCGCCATTTCTGTGTGTAAATTTAATTGCATTATCAATAAAATTGTTCAATATTCGGATTAATTTGACTGGATTTGTTTTGATAAAAATGGAGTTTTCTGCAACTTTGGTTTTCAAGTTTATGTTTTTGGGAATTACACGATATTTATATAATCGAATTTGTTGTTCCAATAATTCGTTCAGCAATATAGTTTTCACGCTACTTTCAGAAATAATTTCTTCCGTAAGTTCAAATCCTAACTTACATTGTTCGACGATTAGTTTGATAATTTTTTTGGCTTCTGGATTTATTTGAGAACCGATTTCTTCAAAAAGAAGTTCGTTTAAATTATATACATTCCCAATTACAATTCGAAAATCGTGTGCAATTTGTGCTCGACTTTCGCTACTGAATTCGTTTTTTTTCACCTTCATTCAACGTTATTTTTAGTACGTTTTTTTTCAAGCACTATTACAGCTAACTTGTTTCTATACGCAACTCCCCCAAGCAAACCCAACTACATTACTTAGGGACTCAAAACCTAAGTTCTTGATGACCCAAGCCTTGGCTTTTTATACTAGACCACATTGGGTTTTGTGCATTTTCTATAAGTTACTATTTTCGATATTTATTACAGTAGGTTATCTTTTTTGCTACAAGCCTACCGGCTGGAGCGTAACGGGCTTCAAGCGTCTCGCTTGATGTAATAATTAAACAACTATTTGCACAAAACCCAATGTGGTTGAGTATATCCTGCGGCTTAATCATCAGAAACTTATGTTCTGAGCCACTAGTTTGTTTAAATGTAAAGCTATCTATTTTATTTGATATTAGCAAATAAAATGCGATAGGTTCCTACTAGTTAATTGTTGCTCGGATGGCTAGAAAATTATCCTTAGGGATGGTGAAAAGGGATAAATAAAATGAACCATTATGCGCGATTGTTTTGTTCAAGCTATGAACGAACGGTTTTTACGCAGTAAAATAAATATCCCTTTTGATATTTAAGTGTAGAGAACCGCTTGCGGACGAATGGCCAATAGCGAGCTATTGCGAGCATTTGTAACGCAGGATTGGGCAAACATACGATAAGTAATAATGGTTCCTTTTATTTTGTCACTTTCACTTAGTACTTAAAACACATCACCTTTTCTCCATGAGAAATTTCCCCTGTATCTTTAAATCCCATCTTTCTATAAAATTCATCTGCGCCGCCCTCTTCCTTTGGTACATACGACAAATAAAATTCTGTAACCTCTGGCACTTTTTCTTTTATCACTTGCTTAATCAAATCCATCGAGGCACGTCCATATCCTTTTCCTTGATGTTTTTTATCTATCATAAAACGCCATACGCCATATTCTTTTTCTTTGTGATCAAAATCTAGCATCACAAAACCTACCGCTTCGTCTTCTTTAAAAATCCCCCTAAACCAAGCATTTTTATCATAATGCCCTTCGGCAATCGAAACCGCATTAGAGGCTACTTGATCATTTTGATGGTCGTGCACTTTTAGTCTTAAAATACTAAATAGGTTTTCTTTGGTAATTTCTTTAAATGTTATCATTGTTAATTTGGTGTTTAAGTATTTTAGCATTCACCAGTTCTACCCATTTTGCAGAAAAAAGCTTACAAAATGGCTGGCATTCACCTTATTAACTTCATTGACTAAAATTAAGTTTCATTAGCGTTTTTTGAGTAATCGTTTTTATTTTGTCTTAACAAACATCAGCAACCTATAATTCCTACTTAAAATAAAAAATGTACCTTTGTTCCTCTTAAAAAAAATAGTGCAGTAATGAAAGAAAAAATCATTTTAGTAAGCAACGATGATAGTGTGTACGCACCTGGTATACGTGCATTAGTAGAAGCCGTGCAGCCTTTTGGAAAAGTAGTAGTCGTAGCCCCTGCCGAACCACAATCGGCGATGAGTTCGGCATTAACTATTCGTACGCCTTTGCGCCTAAAGGAAGTATCGGTATTTAATGATTTGGAGAATGTGACGGCTTATGCCTGTTATGGTACGCCCGTAGATTGTGTAAAATTAGCCCTCGATAAAGTACTGGATGAAAAACCTGACTTGTGTGTTTCGGGTATTAATCATGGGAGCAATAGCTCGGTTAATGTAATTTACTCGGGTACAATCGCGGCAGCTATGGAAGCGGCTATGAGTGGCATTCCGTCTATTGGTTTTTCTCACCTAAGTTTCGACCACAAAGCAGATTTAACGGCTGCTAAAGCCATTGTGCAAACGATTATTAAAAAAATAGATACACAAGGAATGCCGCCCTGCCATTTGCTAAATGTAAATGTGCCAGATGGACCTTTAACTAAAATAAAAGGACTAAAAATTTGCCGACAAGCACAAGCTAATTGGGTAGAAGCTTTTGAGGAACGAACCGATCCTATTGGTAGAAAATATTATTGGTTGATGGGCGAGTTTGTTAATCATGATAATGCAGCTGATACAGACGAATATGCTTTAGAAAATAATTATGTTTCGGTTTGCCCTATTCAGTTTGATTTAACGGCGCATAAGGATAAAAAATGGTTGGAGGATACTTGGGATTTAACGGTTTAAATTTGTTTAATTAATCAAGTCCTACCACTATAAATAAAATTTTTATTGGCAATAAAAAAAAAGCAAAATGCACTTTATTTTTCCACTTTCACTTAGTGAATGAGAAAACTCAAAGTACATTTTACTTTTTTTATTATAAAGTTGATTAATTACTTAACTATAAATTTTTCAACATCCAATATCTCTTTATCATCATATTTGAGCGATGCTAAATACAGTCCAGAAGGTAACTCCCCTACTGATAGGCTTAGTATATCTTCTAGCCCTTCCACATTTAAAGTATGTATAGAAAGTACTTGTCCGTTTAAACTGGTAATTTGTAAAGAGAGGCTTTTATCTTCAAAAGATTTAATTCCTTGTAATTGGAGTTTAAGCAATTTTTCTGCTCCAATAACTTGCCCTAAAATTTGCATATAATCTTTTCCTGTCTCCATAGTGTATGACTCCTTTACATCAGAAATAATACCACCACCAAAACCAATACCAACACCATTAAAATCGTCTCCTGTTGTGCCATCAGTACCGCCACTAGTAGTAGTTACGGCACTACTATCTACCGCAACAAAGGAAGTAAATTCGGTTACTAGGCTATACTTTAATCCTAGTTGAGTAATTTCTTCTTCAATACTAATGGTGTCTGTTTCATTACTTGCAATTCCATAATCCGACATTAGCTTAATCTTTTTTCTAGCCCATAAATATTGTAAAGCAATATTCTCCTCCATGTTATCGGTATAATCGGCAAAGTCTAAAGAACTAGCAACTCCCCCATCTGCATAGTCGCCCGAAATAGCAATACTTCCTTCGGCAGGACTGTTGTATTTGCCATATATAATAATAGGTCGTTCTGCAAATACATCAGGAATAGTAAGCGGTTCTACATCATATACATCAATGCCCTCAAAAATAGCCTCAATATTGGTAAGCACTGGTTTTTCAATATATTCTTTAAAGGTTGCTGCCATTTCTGCCGCATCAGTTTCGTCTGTAACAATAAAAGGTTCGCCTTCTCCTACATAAGCAATGCCTTCAATAATAAATCGATTTACAGAGGTTCCTATACCAAAAGAAAAGAAATTGGCTTCATTAAGATTGTCTCGAATTAACTCATAGGCTTCTTTTTCTACAGTAACGTAGCCATCGGTCAGTATCACAAATGTTCTTGAATAACCTTCTGTACCTTCCATATCTAATGCCTGTTGCATAGCAGGTAAAAGCATCGTACTACCTCCAGCATTTATTCCCTCAATCATATCAATCGCCATATCTATATTTTCGCCAGTAACAGGTAAGGAGTTTGGCGATAAGGTAGCTGCCCCACCTGCAAAAAATAGGATATTAAATTTATCCTCCAGATTTAGGTCGTTCAATAAATTGGTAATGAGTGTTTTCGATGTTTCAATGGGTGTGCCACTCATAGAACCTGATACATCCATAATAAAAACGTATTCTCGTTGCGGACTATCAAATGCTACATCGGGCATTGCTGGCTGAATCATAGATAAAAAGAAATTCTCCTCCTCCCCTTCGTATAATAATAATCCTGTTTCTATGTCATTATGGTCGAGGGTGTAATTAACAATAAAATCGTTGCCGGGATTGGTATTTAAAATGGTTTCTGCCGAATTTCCATCATAGTCAAAAGTAGTGCTGTGCGATGTACATGCTGCATTGACCGTCATTCCCCCATTTATTTTTAGGTTGATGTTGAGGGCGGTTGCAGATAACGGAATGGCATCAATAGCAGCTTGATTGACCCATGGCTCTCCACCTGTAGTAAACCTTGGTCCTACAATACTAGGAAACACAAATTGGTAAACGCCATTGGTTGGAATCAATAATTCGGTATACACCATTCTAATGCTCAAGTCATCTCCAGGTTGAATATTGGCTAGGCTCATTTGAAATACATTGGGTTTTTCTTGTTCTAGGAGGGAGGCGGTGAGTCCAGTACTATCTGCGTTTTCAAAAATGGTTTCCGCTTCTGCCTTCCGTTTAATCTCTGCTACAATGGTTTCGTCATTCAGTATCATTTCCATACCATAAATAGCGGCATTTGTAGACATGGGAAAAACATAAGTTGCATCAACTTCCACATCTCCTGCATTGTAGTAAGTCTGCTCAACTACCACATTGGCTATTACGCCACTAATTGTTGCCTCAATATCTGTAGAGATAAGCGAAAACCCAACGCCTATCGAATCGGTACTAGACACGCTAAAATACGGACATTCTGTTACATCGTCCTCGCCCTCTTGGGCAAATGCAATGTTTATGGATGCAAAGAAAAGGAGTAAATAGGTCATTAAGGTTCTCCAGGAAAGAGAAAAATGTTTGTTGGTTTTCATGATGGTAATTTTAGGTTAAGAACAATATATTTAACGCACATGCGTAATTATAAAGGATGGAATAGAAAATTTCCACTATTATTGGTGAGGTGCTTAGTAACAGTATTGGACTTATTTAAAAGTAAAACTATACTTTTTATTTAATATTAACAAATGAACAAACGTGAATTTAGGCGAGAAAACCTTCTAAATGATAAGAATGTTAAGGGAAAACAAATGTGGATTTTGTTTGATTGTAGTATGTTATTAGGTAGGAAATGTTAGGGGATGTACGTGCTGGCTTTTTTAACTCTCGTTAATATATTCTTCTAAACTTGATACAAGCAAATCTATATTAGTTAATGGTTTAGAATCAGCAGGCAAGTCTGCTGTAAATAGATTGCGGAGTTTTTGGGCAAACTTTTTGGCTAATTCTTTGTTCCCAATCTCTTCTAAATCGTTGTAGATATTAGGATCATTCTTTGTATATTTTTTCCCTAAATTATGTTGAAATATCCTATTGAGTACTTCAATGTATTGGTGTCGGCTTATACCTGTATCTAGGTATTGGAAATGCAATACATACCAAAGCTCAAATGCTTCATTTGAAAAACCATCATGTATTCCATTTGCTTTTGCAATTTGAATGGCTTCGTTAACTCTTTTAGCAGGAAAACTATCTCTATCAAACACCGCCCATACTTCGTCATAAGGAGGCAAAGTAACAGATACTGCTCTGTTGTCTCTAGACGCAATTGCTTTCTGCACTACTCCTATTGTATTATCTCCCTCTCCCGAAATATCAATCGTATCAAGCATATCTTTGGGCAATTTCTTTTTATAAGACTTGAAGTAATTAGGTTCTGTTCTTTCTCCTTCACATACTATCAAAAAATATTTTCGCTCTTTAGTTGTTTCAACCGCTCGTACGTCAGTTGGTTTATCTCCTTTTAGTTTTTTTACAAAATCTGCAAACGAAAAATCACTGCCTTTGTTATTTTTTTTACTTTTAGCCATCGTTTACAGATTAAAATTTAAATTCACCAATAAAAGGAATTGCGCCAAATTTTCCCTTTAGATAATTATGTCTAATAGAAGATTCTTTTCTTGGTTTAAATTCCACTAAAGAATAAGTATTGGAACTACCATATTCATTTTTTTCTACAAAATATATTTGGTCTCTTCTTAAAAGCTTATTGTCTAAAATATTAGTATCATGAGTAGCAAAAATTAATTGTCCTTGCTTGTTTTCTACCGAATTAAACATTTTTACTATTCCTTTACACAACAATGGATGTAACCTTGCATCAAGTTCATCAATTATTACGATGTTACCTTCTTTAATTGCTTTTAGTAGAATTCCAATGATATTAAAATACTTTTCTGTTCCTGCAGATTCTTGTTTACTAAGAATAAAATTGTCTTCCCCAACAAGCTTTTGTGATTTATCATACTTTTTGTGAAAAGTAACAACGTTATGCCCTTTATTATCGCTTTGAATTGCATTTTTAAGACTTTCTAAAGTTTCAAAGTCTTCTATCCCAAACTCATCTATTTGATCTTTTATATCTTCTAAGATTTTCCCTTTTTGGTATCGCACATCATCTATTCCTAAATCAGCATCAGCAATTAATTTTTTTATTGAGTTGCTATACCGAGCATCTGATAGCATATTAATTGTTGTATCAATATATTCTTTAGATCGTAAACCATGAATAGGTTCTATATTATTAAACCAATGAAGTACTTCTGACGATTTTTTTCCATTAAATTGGGCTACAACAGAAAGGAATAATGCATTATCTCGGGTTTTATCTTGAATATCTTTACCTTCTTTATAACGGTCATCAATCTGATATTCATTTCCCCTTCTTACAAACATCACATACTCTTTTATTCTAGGGCTAATAAACAACCATTCCGCTTCTACTTTTTTTGAGGTCGCCATGAAACCATAACGATACCGAGTTTTTTTTATTAAAAACTCAACTTCAAAAAAACAAGGGGCATTTTCTGTTGCGGTATTAAGTCTAAATGGCTTTACATCAATAGGTTCATCAGTTTGCGTGTTTCTGGAAGAGTTTAGGACAAACCAACGCATAAAATTAAGCGCATCAAGAAGATTAGATTTTCCACTAGCATTAGCACCATAAATGGAAATAGATTTTAACAACCTTAATCTATTCGTTTCATGAATATTAGACGCTTCTAATTCTGAAATGGGAGCCGCTATAACATTAAGTGTATTCTTGGTTTGGAAAGACTTATAATTTTCAAAAGTAAATTTTATCAGCATTTTTGATAGTCTTTTTGCATTTTTTCTGTAAAATAAGGTCTTTTTTTGTAGATAGCAAGGTTTTTCACTAATAGTTTTGCGAATTGGGCTATTTTATTTTCTCATTTCTAACCTATATAACCTGAGCTGGAGATTAGATGTAGCAGAACCTATTGATAATCAATAATCTATCGTTAAGAGAAACCCTTTCGGTCATTGAGCGTAGTCGAAATGCGCTGTACTGAGCGAAGTCGAAGTATTAGAAAGGATGCATGGAAACACCGTTTTTCGTTATCTTTAAGCCCGTTCACCTCACATTTCGACTACGCTCAATGACCGGTGAACTACTTTCTTCATACTTTAATCTCTCGTTCACGTTAAGCTTGCATCTTCTCAACAAAATAAACGAGTCAAAACTCGTTCCACAAAAAAACGGCACTCCCCAAAAGGAAAGTGCCGTTTCTGTTTGCTTACTTTTAAATCAAGCCTAAAGTACCAAGTACCTACTACTAACTACCCGCTACTCAAATTATTCTTTCACAAACTTGCTACTTACAATACTGTTGCCATTATTAAGGCTAATAATGTAAGTGCCTGCTGCGTAGTTGCGAATATCTAAACGATGGGTGTTATTACCGTTAATAACGGGTATATCTTGTACCGCTACTACCCTGCCTATTACATCGTAAATAGTTACTTGTACTTGGATAGTTTGTAAATCGGTGCTAAAGTTAACCTCCACAAAATCGCTTGATGGAACAGGGTGTATGTCGTTGATACCAAATACTAGCTCGCCACGTATTAAGGTGATGATGTTAGATTGGGTCATGGAACCATCGTAGTCAAATTGGTCTAGGCGGTAATAGCTTAACCCGTTTGGTGCTTCTTTGTGTAGGTGTGCGTAGTTGTTGCTGCTGCTGCTTGTGCCTGCGCCTTCTACAATGGCAATTGGGTTAAAGTTAGTGCCATCAATAGAGTGCATCAGTTTAAAGTGATCGTTGTTGTACTCTGAGGCGGTTACCCATTTTAATTGGTTGCCATCTACTAGCACTTGACCGCTAAAGCTGATTAACTCTACGGGTACGGTTTCGCAATTAAACTCGCCAGCAAACTCGCCAGCAGGACAACCATTCGCATCCGTAATTACAAAGCTGTAGGTGCTGCCATTTGGAATAGGACCGATATAATCTAATGGGAAATCATCTGGCCCAACTTCGGCAAAATATAAGTCGCCGCCATCAATAATGTAAGGTGGTGTGCCTTCTACTATTACTACACCAAGTAAACCTTCGCCGCCTTCGCATACTTCGGTTATATTGGCAAATAAGCCCTCGCAAACTGGATCAGGATAAACCCCTGCGCCATAGTCTAGTACTACTTCTCCATCGGCTAATACAAACACTTCGGTTTTACCAACTTCGTCAATATCACTATCTAGCGTTTCGTCGTTTCCTTCGTTCTGTGGCGATACTATGTAGCCGCTAGGAATATCAAATGCTAGGTAATATTCTGCTGGTGGCACATTCGGGAATAAAAATTCGCCATTAGAATCGGTTGTAGTAACATCTACCACTTCATTATCTAAACTATAAAGGGTTACTTCTACTCCTTCTAAACCGTCTTCTGCTTCATCAAAAATACCATCCTCATTCATATCTAGGAAAACAAATAAACCAATGCCCGATTCTAATGCTGCTAAACAATTTTGCTCGCCTTGAATATTGGTTAAACACGAAGCATTGTTTTCGTCTTGTATCGTGATGCTGTAAACGCCACTTACAAATGGGCCTAAAATTAAAGAGTTGGTTGTTTGTCCTGTTAAAGGTTCGTGTATGCCATCGTCGATGGTGTAAATACTGCTGCCTTCAAAAGTAATTGTTACCTCATACTCTCCGTTTTCGGTACAGGTAGAAGTTGCGTCGGCTACTATATCACAACCTGGATTACAGTTTTGTTGCCCAAATAATACTAAGGCACAATCTGGATTCGCATCGTCGATAATGCTTACTTCGTAAAAACCATTTGGAATAGGTCCAAGTATAATGGTACCTGCGGTTTGACTTTCGAGAGGGCTGTTAATGCCATCGTCAATGGTGTAGGTACTGCTACCAGATATGGTCAGTTCTATTTCGTAGAAGGCATTGTTTAAACATACAGGTTCTGGTATAGCTGCTAAGTCGCAAGGACCAGCACAGTTCCAAGTACCCGAAATGTTTTGGAAACAAGCTTCTTCTGCTTCGTCTACAATACTAATAGTATATGCGCCATTCGGGAATGGTCCTAGTACTACCTCTCCAGCTACTTGTCCTTCTAGTAGGTTTCCGTTGCCATCATCAATGGTGTAGGTGCTAGAGCCTGTTAAATCAATTACCACACTATAATCTGCCGCAGTTAAACATATTGGCTGCGCCGATGCTTCTAAATCACAAACAAAAACTTCGTCGCAACTTGCATTGCCACCTCTACTTTGTATACAGCCAGGATTAGCTTGGTCGGTAAGGGTTATAAAGTAGCTGCCATTAGGAATTGGTCCTACGGTTATTTCGCCAGCCGTTACATCCGTTATTTCGTCATTTATGCCATCATCAATAGTATAGCTGCCGCCGCCTAATACTTCTACAATTACATTATAGCTATCGGTATTTACACAAGCAGTGCTAATGATGTTGAGTTGGGCATCACATCCTACTGGAGGAGTTGAACAATCTTGTAAGCCAGTAATGGTTTGCGAACAACCAGGATTGTCTTGTTCATAAACAATTACTTGATAATTGCCATTCGAGAAAGTACCCACTTCCACTATACCTATCGAACCACAAATTGGGTCCTCCGTTCCTGCATCTATACAATAGGTCGCATCCTCGCTACCTCCAATATCGAGGCTTAGTAAATAATTGCCTTCGTCTATACATGCTGTAATTGGCAGTACGGTTAAGGTACAAATTACTGGTTCTGCACAGTTTTGCGAACCTGATAAAACTTGTGAGCAACCTGGATTGTTTTCATCAGTAATTACAATTTCGTAGTTGCCATTAGGAATAAAATCGGTAATAAGGTTTCCAGCAGTAATGCCTCCTATTGGGTCATTTACCCCATCGTCAACGGTGTAAACACTTGCACCAACAATTACTAGTTCTACAACATATCCATCATTATCGGCATTACAAACGGCTATACCGCCTGCCTGTAAATCACAAATAGGCTCAGAGCAGTTTTGACTACCCGAAATGGTTTGCGAACAGGTTGGATTGTCTTCCTCATAAACGTTTATTTCATAATCGCCATTCGGGAAAGTACCTATCTCATAATCACTATCTGTTAATCCGCAAATTGGGTCTTCGTCATTACCTAAATCAATACAATAGCTCGATCCACTTGTTGTTGTTACCTCAATACTTAAGGTGTAGGTTTCATCATCTTCACATATAGCAGCAGGTATTACTAGTAAAGTACATTCGGTAGGAGGTGTACATACTTGTGTACCCGCTAAGGTTTGTGTACAGGTTGGATTATTGTTATCGGTAATTACAATTTCATAATCGCCATTAGGAAGCATTTCTGTATCAACAACACCTGCAGTTACGCTTGTTATTGGTTCATTAACACCATCCTCAATGGTATAACTACTAGTACCTACTATGGTAATGCTTATGATAAATCCTGTACCATCCTCTTCGCAGGTTGCGAGTCCGCTTGCTTGTAAATCGCAGCTAACAGGTACACTACAACTTTGTGTTCCCGAGAGTGTTTGCAAACATTCGGGATTTGTTTCATCGTAAACGCTTACTTCGTAATCGCCGTTTGGTAATGGGCCAAACTCTTCCTCCCCTATTTCTAAACCACAAATTGGGTCTTCGCCATTTCCTAAGTCTACGCAATAGGTTACCTCTGGATTACCTGCAATGTTTAAGGATAACATGTATCCATCTTCATCGGCACACTCGGTACTAGGAATTACTAGTAACGGGCAACTAATTGGATTCTCACAATCTTGTGTACCTTCTAAGGTTTGCGAACAAGCAGGATTGGTTTCGTCGGTAATTACAATTTCATAATCGCCATTCGGGATAAGTTCGGTAATTACTGCACCACCATTAACGCCTGTTATTACAAAATTTACACCATCATCAATACGGTAGGTGCTAGAACCTTGTATGGTTAAAGAAACTACATAACCTTCCGAACTTGGATCGCAAAGAGCCAAACCGCCTGCTTCTAAATCACATTCGGCAGGAGGCGCACAGTTTTGACTGCCAAAGAATTGTTGTTGGCACTCTTCACTGTCTGCTTCATAAACTTGGAAGAAATAGTTGCCATTACCATAAGTTCTTATGTTATAGGTCCCTTCTATGTAATCGCAAATTGGTGCTGCATCAATTGCAAAATCAACACAATAAACACCTGTACCTGTAATTTCTAGTATTACATCAAATCCTTCTTCACTAATACATTCGGTACTTACTTCTGCTAACAAATCGCACTCAACAGGTACGGCACATGCGCCTGCGCCTTCTAGTAATTGGAAACAAGCTCCATTGGTTTCGTCGGTAATAGTTACGCCATAGGTTCCGTTAGGAATTGGCCCTACCGCAATGGTACCTGCGGTTTGTGCGGTTAGAGGTTCGTTAATACCATCATCAATTGTATAAGTACTAGAGCCTGCTAATTCGACAAGCACATTGTAGGTATCGGTGTTAATACACTCGGTAGCTGCGGAGGCTAATAAATCACAAACGGTAGGTTCTTCACAAATATTGATACCCGATAATTCTTGGAAACAAGTTGCTTCCTCCTCGTGTGTTACTACAATATTGTAAGGTCCGTTAGGATAAGGTCCTACGGTTACTGTTCCTGCGGTTTGTCCTGTTAAGTCTTCGCCTAATCCTGTTTCGATGGTATAGTTGCCTTCGCCAGTAATATCGAGTACTACATTATAAGTTGTTCCGTCTGCTAAACAGTTGGTTGTTGAATTTACTTCTAATGTGCATATAAATGGGTTGCTACAATCTTCAAAACCAGAAATACTTTGGAAACAATCAGGACTGTCTTCATCCGTTACGGTTGCTTCGAAGAAACCATTTGGTAAAGATCCTACGCTGATGTCACCAGCGGTTTGTCCACAAATTGGGTCGCTGCCATCGCCTAAGTCAATACAGTAGGTGCTAGAACCTTCAATAATAATAATCAATTCGTAGCTGTCTTCTGTTTCACATGCCGAACCAGCACTCACTTGTAAATCACAAGCTACTGGTGGGTCCGAACAGTTGTTGTTACCTGCTACGCTTCGTATACAATTAGGACTGGCTTCGCTAGTAACGGTAATACTATATCCGCCATTAGGGAATTCGCCTAGGTCTAAGTCGCCAGCCGATTGCCCTGTTAACACATTGCCATTGCCATCGTCTACAATATAGGTATCCGAGCCTGCAATATCTATGGTAATATTAAAGCTATTTTCATCAATACAGTCAATTATTGGGTCGAGTACTAAATCACAATTCGGGTCGGGTTCTTCACACGATTCGGTACCCGATAAATTTTGGAAGCACCCGTCATTGCCTTCTTCTTCAATAAATATTTCGTAGGTATTTAAGCTTAGTGGGCCAATGGTGTATTCGCCTGCGGTTAAACCGTCTTGGTTAGATACGTTGCTTTCTACAAAATAAGTGCCCGAACCTTCAATGGTTAAGACCAAGTTGTAAGTATCACCTTCTACACAATCAATTTCCACGCTGGCTTGTAAATCACAACCTAGTGGCGGGTCAGAACAATTAATGGTTCCGCTGGTAGTGCTGAAACAATCGCTTTGATCGCTTTCTACAGTAAAGTTGTAGAAACCACCAAAGAACTCGAAGAAGGGTCCTAGTTCGTAAGTACCTGCTTCTACATTGTTCACATCGCCGCCGCCACCAGGGCCGCCAAAGCCAGTTTCAATATCGTATATTTCGTCGCCTTCTATGGTTACTACCACAAAGAAAGTTCCATCATCCACACACACAACTTGCGAGTTGGTAACTAAATCACAAGGGTTGCCACCTTCGCTACAAGAAACCGTTCCACGGAAGTCTTGGTCGCAAGGTCCAAATTCTTCATCTTGAATAAATATGTAATATTCGCCACTAGTTACCGCACCAAGTTGTACCGTTTCGCCTCCATTAACCCCTACTAGTTCGTCAATTTCGGGTCCGCCCCAGCTATCAAATAATCGTACCCAGTAAGTAGAAGAACCTTCTACCGATACGAGTACATCAAAAGTATCATCATCGTTACATAAGGTTTGCACAGATGCATTTAAGTCACAAACCTCTGGGTTTTCACAATCACGGAAGCCAATAAAGTCAACAAAACAATCTGTATTTTCTGGGTCAATTACCAGTACTCTAAAAGTACCATTATCAAAAGGTCCAACAGAAACAGGACTGTCTGTTGCTGTTATATCCTCTATGAGTAAATCTGTAAAATCAGGGAATCCTACTTCTAGCCCATCGTAAATATCGTACGTACTTGAGCCTTCTAATTCCAAGGTTACGATGTACTCATCGTTGCCAATACATTCTATGGTTAAGTTGGCATTTAGATCACATAATGGCGTTTCGCCACAGCTTGCCAAACCAGATACCGCTTGTGTACATTGGTCGTCGTTTTCGTCAAATACTTCTACATCATATACATCGCCACTAAAAGGCCCTAAGCCAATACTGCCTTCTGTCTGTCCTTCTAATGCTATTCCATTTACAATAATGGTATAGGTGCTACTACCCGTTAGTTCTACTAAGAGGTTATAATCGTTTCCTTCACACTGTACAATTGGCGTTACCACTAAATCACAAACAGGTAATATGCCACAAGAGAACACACCGCTTACGTATTGGAAACAAGCGCTGTTATTATCGTCTACAATTTTAATTTCGTATTCGCTACCGCTAGGATAATTTCCTACTTCTAGTTCGATGGCAGAAATGCCTGTTACTAGCGGGATATCGTCTTGGTAAATGGAATAAACACTTGTTCCAGAAATATCTACTGCTAGGGTAAAGGTGCCTTCGTCGCTACATACGGGTGCTGCCGAAGCTGCTAAGTCGCAAGGAGGTGGCGGTTCACAGAAGTAAGAACCTTCAAAAGATTGGAAACAGCTTGTTTGTGTTTCGTCTTTAATTTCGATATTATAGGCTCCATTTTCGAATGGTCCGAAAGTGTAATCACCTGCAGCCAGTCCATCTTCCGAGCCATCGCCATAATCGAAGGAGTAAAGTCCCGTACCTGTAATGCTTAGGGTAATTTCAAAACCAGAACCATCGTCTAAACAAACGGGTTCGATACTAGCGGATAAATCGCAGGCTTGGTTATCGGTACAATTGCTATTGCCAAAAAAGTCTTGGAAACAATCTGGTTCGTCGGCAATGCTTACTACTACAAAGAAGAAGAAATCTTCGGTGTAAGGACCGAGTTCGTATTCGCCCGCAGGCACATCCTCTATAAAGGTGAAAAAGCCATCGTTAATATCGTAGTTGCCTCCGCTGTCGTTGTCGTTAATGGTTAGGTTGATGAAATAAGTATCCGGTCCTGTACAGATGGTTTCGTAAGCGATATCAAACGCACAAAAATCATCACATCCACCAAAAGAAATTAAGCTAGTAGCAATACAATCGAAGAAGGTATTATTAGCATCGTATATTTGGAAGAAGTAGGCATCTGCTTCGTAAGGGCCGAGTTCGTACTCTCCAGCAGGAACGTCTTCTATTAAAGTGCCTGTTCCATCATCAATGGTGTATAGTGCGCTACCTTCAATAAAGGCGGTAATCATAAATTGCCCATCTGCTAAACAGCTTGTTACTAGGTTAATGCCTAAATCACAATCATTAAAAGGTTCGCAATCGCCATTCCCTTCAATGTCTGCTTGGCAAAGTCCTGGTCCGTTTTGGTCAACAAATAAATCAAAATCGTCGTTTACTAAACCTTCAATGGTATAAAACCCTGCGCCTACATCGTTAATTTGTTGTTGGTCGAAAAAGCTACTTTGTGCTTGTATATCATAAGTACCTGTTCCTACTAGTTCTACTATTAAGTTGTAGTCGCCATTTGGTAAACATTCTACTTCATAGTAAACTTCTAGGTCGCAATTGCCATCACAGCCATTTCCTAGTTCTAGGGTAACGTTACAATCGGGGTTGTCTTCGTCTACAATTTCGTATAATTCAAATACCGTAGAGGTACCCATATCAAATTCGTAGGTCCCTGCGGTTGCCCCATTTAATTCGCCAGAGAAACCATCGTAAATAGTATATACGCCACTTCCTTGCAGCGTCATGACGATGTACAATACGCCATCATCACAATAAGGTTCGAGGTCTACTTCTAAATCGCATACTTGTGTTTGCGAGCAGAAAAAGTTACCGCTAATACCTTGGTTACAAAAAGAGTTGGTTTCGTTGGTTACACTAATGGAGTAATCGCCATCAGGATAAGGCCCTAATACAATCGTACCGCCTGACACGCCAGTTATCGGTTCGCTTACTCCATCTACAATAGAATAGCTGTCTTCGCCAATAATTTCTAAAACCACATTATAACTTGTACTATCTGGTGCACAAACAATATCAGAATTAATGGTGAGTTCACAATCGAAACTACAAACTCCTGTTCCTGATACGGTTGTTGCACATTCTGGATTTCCTACTTGTTGAATGTCGATACTAAAATCGCCATTTGGTAAAGGTCCAAGAATGATTTCGCCAGCCGTTTGTCCTGTTAGTGGGTCGTTTACGCCATCATCTAAAGTAAAAACGCCCGAACCAGATAAGGTCAATACAACTTCGTACTCGCTTACTCCTATACAGTTAATACTAGTAACGGCTCCCAAATCACACTCTGGTTCTTCGCTACAATCCTGCGTTCCAGATAAAGACAATTCGCAGTCCTCTTCTTGGTCGCTGGTAATGGTTAGGCTGTACGAACCATTCTCAATAGGTCCATAATCAATTGTTCCTGCTGTTTGGTCAAATAATACGAGGTCTGAGTTATCACTTTCGATACTATAAGAACCAGAACCATTAAGATTAACAACTACATAATACCCATCGCCGTCGTCGGCACAGGTTGTAGTTGCGCCTACTTGTAAATCACATTCAAAAGGCACGGTACAATCAACGGCACTATTAATTACTGCTTGGCATTCCTCTTCCAATTCGCTGGTAACGGTAATGGTATAAGGAGAGTTTTCTGCACTAATTGGCCCTAGTTCAATAATACCCGCACTTTGTCCAAACAGTGGGTCAAAATCGCCACCTTGTACGCTGAATAAACCAGTACCTTGTAAGTTTACATAAATAATGTATAGGTTTTCGTTAACACATTCGGTAGTTGCCGATACTTGTAAATCGCACACAAAACAGTCGTTGTCGCCACTTACCGTTGAAGTACAGGTTGGGTCGAACTCGCTGGTAATGACTACATCGTAACCGCCATTTTCGTAAGGGCCTAATACAACCGTACCTGGTTCTACGCCTACTTGAGGAGGGTCAATGCCATCATCTACGGTATACGTACCATTTCCACCAATTACAAAAGATATTTGATAGCTGTCTTCGTCAATACAAACCGAATTAGCATTGGTAGGCAACTCACATTCAAAACATTCTTCGCTGCCTGTAAAGACTTCGATACAAGTATCCTCAAAATCGCTGATGATATTAATATTGTAATCTGCGCCACTAGCAAAAGGACCAAAGTTAAACGATCCTGCTGTTTGGTCGGTTAATACTTCGATGCCCGTATCAATCGTAAAAGTACCTTGCCCACTAACTTCTAGGATAACATTGTAGGTTTCTAGGTCGTTACATTCGGTAAAGGCGGCGGCTACTAAATCACATTCAAAGCAATCGTTTTCGCCATTGTAATCGAAGGTACAAGTTTCGTCTATTTCGCTGGTAACGGTAAAGCTGTAGGTTCCGTTAGGGTAGGTACCGATAAGTACTGCGCCTGCGGTAACGCCTGTAAGCGGTGTACCATCGCCATTATCAATGGTATAGGTTCCATTGCCCGAAAATTGATAAATTAAGTTGTAGTTGCCTGCATCTACACAGGTTGTACTTGTGTTTCCAACCACCTCACAAACAAAACATTCTACGGCATCTGACAGGCTTGCTTCACAGTCTTCAATTTCGGGGTCGGTAATTTGGATATTGTATAAGCCACTAGGGTATGGTCCTACGGTATAGGTACCTGCGGTAAATCCTGTTTGTGGGTCATTAATGCCATCATCTAAGGTATATACGCCTTCGCCTGCAATCACTACTGTTACCATAAAATCGCCTGTTCCTTCTTCACATTCGGTGGTTGCCGATGCTTCTAAGGTACAAACCAAACAATCGTCTTCTACGGTAATGGTTTCGGTACAAGTTGGGTCAATATTGCTAGTAATTATTATTGTATGCGGTCCGTTTGTAAATGGCCAGTTAAAGGTTTCGCCTCCTACAAAATCGAGGGCGTAAACAGCATCTCCTTCCGTAATGGAATACGTGCCTGTTCCGTTAATAACAATACTGGCATCGTACCCTTCTAAGCTGGTACATGCTGTTGTTGTGCTAATTTCTAAATCACACTCAAAGCAATCGTTGCTGCCAGAAATGGTTTCAAAACAATCGGCATTTACTTCGCTGGTTACCACAATGCTGTAATCGCCATTAGTAAAAGTACCCAATGGAATATCACCAGCAGTTTGCCCTGTTAATGGTAAATTAATACCATCATCAATGCTATAAGTACCTTCGCCAGCTAAGGTTAGGGTTACATTGTAGTTTTCGGCATCTATACATTCTGTTATTGCGTTGGCGGTAAAGTCGCACTCAAAACAATCTTTTGTACCCGATACGGTTTCTGTACAGGTTGGGTCGGTTTCGCTAGTAATGGTAATATTGTAGTTGCCATTATCGAAAGGTCCCATAGTAACAGTGCTAGATACTTGCCCTACTAAAGCAGGATTCATCCCATCGTCAATAATATAAGTGCCTTCGCCTTCAAAAGTAAGGATGACGTTATAAGTAAAATCGTCGATACATTCGGTAGTAGCCGAAGCTTGTAAGGTACAGTCAAAACAGTCTTCTGTTCCTGATAGGATTTCAAAACAATTGGTTTCTAAATCGCTGGTAATGGCAATGCTGTAGCCGCCATTCTCATACGGTCCAAAAGTAGCTGTACCAGCACTTTGATTGGCTAGGGTTTCGCCTCCGCCATCTACTAAGGTGTAAGTACCTTCGCCTGCAAAGGTTACTACTACATTGTAGTTAAAATCGTCGATACATTCTGTAACGGCATTGGCTTCTAAACCACACTCAAAACAGTTTTCGTTTATGTTAGCTATTTCTACACAATTGCTGTCTTCCTCGCTTGTTACGGTAATGGTGTTTAGTCCATTATCTAAAGGTCCTATAGTTATATTGCCCGATGTTTGTCCTGTTAATGGCGAGTTAATGCCATCATCAACCGTAAATGTACCCGAACCTGCAATGGTTAAAGTAACATTATAGGTAAAGGCATCTATACAAACGGGGCTTGTATTTATTTGTAAATCACATTCAAAACAATCGTTGGTACCTGTTGCGGTTTCAAAACAAGTATCATCTGTTTCGCTGGTTACTAGGATATTGTAGTTATCGTTGTTGTTATACGGGCCAAAGGTTAGTAAGCCTGCTGCTTGTCCTGTTAATGGCGTGTTGATGCCATCATCGACCGTAAAAGTACCAGGGCCGGTAATGGTTAAAACCGTATTGTAAGTAAATTGGTCAATACATTCGTTAGTGGCGTTTAGTGATAAATCACACTCGAAACAGTCTTTACTGCCCGATACGGTTTCGGTACAAGTATCATCTGTTTCGCTAGTAATGAGGATGCTGTAGTCACCATTTGGATAAGGTCCAAAACTTATTGTTCCTGCCACTTGTCCAGTTAATGGCGGATTAATGCCATCGTCTAAAGTAAAAGTGCCTGGGCCAGTAAGGTTAAGGTTTACATTATAATTAAAGGCATCAACACATTCGGTATTGGCATTCACATTTATCTCACATTCAAAGCAATCTTCGATACCCGATGCTACTTCAAAACAAGTATCGTCGGTTTGGCTGGTTACGGTAATGCTGTAGTCGCCATTTGGATAAGGCCCAAAGGTAATGCTACCAGAAGGTTGACCAGCAATAGGTAAATTAATGCCATCGTCTACAATAAAGGTTCCTGTACCATCGAGGGTTAATAATACATTAAAGTTAAAATCGTCTACACATTGCGTAACAGCACTTACAGATAAGTCGCACTCGAAACAGTCTTTACTGCCCGATACGGTTTCTACACAAGTTGGGTCGATTTCGCTGGTAATGGTAATGCTGTAATTGCCATTTGGATAAGGACCTAGGTTGAGGATACCTGCGGTTTGTGCTACTAAAGTATTGTTGCCATCGTTAACGGTAAAAGTGCCTGTTCCTGATAAGGTAAGTAGTACATTATAGGTGGAGGCATCAACACATTCGGTGGTAGCGGAGGCGGTTAAATCGCACTCAAAACAGTCTTCGTTACCCGTGAGTATCTGTTGGCAATCGGCTACATTTTCGCTGGTTACGGTGATGTTGTAACTGCCATTTGGATATGGGCCAAAAGTAATATTGCCAGCCGCTACCCCATTTTGCAATCCTCCTAGTCCATCATTAATGGTATAAGTATCACTACCAGCTAAACTAACTACTACATTGTAGTTAAAGCCATCAATACATTGAGTAGTTGCGCTTACTGATAAATCGCATTCTAAACAATCGGCAGTTCCTGTTAATATTTGTTCGCAATTGTCTACATTTTCACTAGTAATGGTGATGTTGTAATTGCCATTTGGATAAGGCCCTACGGTGATGTTACCTGCTGATTGTCCTGTTTGCACCCCTCCTAGTCCATCGTTAATGGTATAAGTATCGCTACCTGATAAGTTAACAATAACATTGTAGGTAAAGTTATCTATACATTCGGTATTAGCAGAGGCTTGCAAATCACATTCGAGGCAATCTTCCGAGCCTGTTAATACTTGTTCGCAATCGGCTACATTTTCGCTGGTTATGGTAATGCTGTAATCGCCATTAGGAAATGGCCCTACGGTGATATTGCCTGCGGTTTGTCCTGTTTGGATACCGCCTAGTCCGTCGTTAATAGTATAAGTATCACTACCTGATAAGTTGACGACTACATTATAACTAAAATTATCGACACAAGCGGTAGAAGCAGAGGCTTGTAAATCGCATTCTAAACAATCTTCCGAGCCTGTTAATACTTGTTCGCAATCGGCTACATTTTCGCTCGTTACGGTGATGTTGTAATCGCCGTTTGGATAAGGACCTACCGTGATATTGCCTGCGGTTTGTCCTGTTTGGATACCACCTAGTCCATCATTAATAGTATAAGTATCACTACCTGATAAGTTGACGACTACATTATAACTAAAATTATCGACACAAGCGGTAGAAGCAGAGGCTTGTAAATCGCATTCTAAACAATCTTCCGAGCCTGTTAATACTTGTTCGCAATCGGATACGTTTTCGCTCGTTACGGTGATGTTGTAATCGCCATTTGAAAACGGCCCAACCGTAACATTCCCTGCGGTTTGTCCTGTTTGGATACCGCCTAGCCCGTTGTTAATGGTATAGGTATCGCTACCAGATAAGTTTACAACTACATTATAGCTTTGTCCATCTATACAAGTTGTAGAAGCGGATGCTTGTAAGTCGCATTCCTCACAATCTTGGGTTACGCTAATGGTTTCGGTACAAGTTGGGTCTGTTTCGCTAGTAATATCTATGGAGTAAGTACCATTAAGTAAAGTAATGGTACGGTCGCCAGGAGGATTTCCTGATAGGTTAATAGGTCCGTTGCTAATGGTATACGTACCAGAGCCTGCTATGGTGATGGTTAAATCGAAAGAGGCTAAATCAATACAATCGGCAACATAACTTACGGATAAGTCACATTCAAAACAATCCTTTGTACCCGTTAGTGCTTCATTACAAGTCACATCGGTTTCGCTAGTAATGGTGATGTTGTAATCGCCATTAGGATAAGGTCCATAGGTGTAAGTGCCAGGAGTTTGATTAGTAAATATGCCTCCTATTCCATCTACAATGGTATAAGTGTCGCTGCCTGCTAGGGTAACCACTACATTGTAATTAAAATCGTCGATACATTCTGTTACAGCGGAAGCCGTTAAATCACACTCAAAGCAATCTTCGGTTACATTGATGGTTTCTAAACAAGTGCCATCGGTTTCGCTAATAACATCTATGGCATACGTACCATTGAGCAAAGTAATGGTACGGTCGCCAGCAGTATTTCCAGTTAGATTAATGGTGCCATCTGTAATGGTATACGTATCCGAGCCTGCTATAGAAATATTTAATTCGAAGCTTTCTAAGTCCAAACAAGTTGTGGTATAATTTACAGATAAGTCGCACTCAAAACAATCTTTTTCTCCTGTTAAAGCTTCGTTACAAGTAACATCCGATTCGCTTGTAATGGTGATATTGTAAGGGCCATTAGGATAGGGTCCAAAGGTAAACGTACCTGCTGCTTGTCCTGTTAAAGCACCTCCTAGTCCATCTACAAGGGTATAAGTATCGCTACCTGTTAAAGTAACAATTACGTTGTAGGTTTCTAGGTCAATACATTCTGTTATTGCGGAGGCGTTTAAATCGCATTCAAAACAATCTTCGGTAACGCTAATGGTTTCGCTACAATCGGCAATCAATTCGCTATTCACTACGATTGTATAATTTCCATTAGGGAAACTTAAAGTCTGTTGTCCTGCACTTATTCCTGTTTGTGTTGTTGTGCCATCATTGATGCTAAATGTACCTGTTCCTGTAATATCGAGTAGTACATTAAAGTTCTCGAAGTCTACACATTCGGTAGTATAACTTACGCCGAGGTTACATTCGAGGCAATCTTTATCGCCCGTTAAAGTTTCGTTACAAGTATCCTCCGTTTCGTCGGTAATGGTAATAGCGTAAGTGCCATTAGGAATAGGTCCTACTACAATATTACCAGCCGTTTGTCCTGTTAAATCAGGATTAACACCATCACTTATGGTATAGGTGCTGCTGCCTGTTAAGTTTATATTTACACTATAGTTAAAATCGTCTACACATTCGGTAGTAGCGGTTGCTGCTAAGTCGCATTCAAAGCAATCGGCTTCGCCACTAAGCAGTTTTGTACAGGCTAAATTGTTTTCGTCGGAGATGGTAATGGTGTAAGGACCATTAGCAAAAGTGCCTACATTAATTATTCCTGCGGTTTGTCCTGTTAAAGCACTCGTTCCATCAAAAATAGTGTAGGTGCTTGTTCCTGTTAGGTTAATAATTACATTGTAGTTAAACACCCCCACACATTCGGTAGTAGCTGTTGCGTCTAAATCACAATCCACACAATCCTGTTCTAAGGTAACGGTTTCTACACAGCTTGCATCCTCCTCACTTATCACATCAAAGCTGTAACTGCCTTCAGGAAGCGATACGGTTTCGGTACCTGCACTAATGCCTGATAAAACCGTTGTCCCATCAGTAATCGTAAAAGTACCATTACCTGCAATGGTAAAAGTTGCTTCAATATTGTTAATGTCTACACATTCGGTAGTAGCGGAGGCCACTAACTCACAATCGAAACAATCTTCCTCGCCTGTTAGTACAAACGAACATCCTGGTTCTGATAGGTCGGTTACGGTTACGGCATAGCTGCCATTGTTTAATCCCGTAATGGTATACACGCCTGCGGGTTGGTTAAAAATAGGTGCGCCAAAACCCGAATCAATGATATAATTACTAGAACCTGATACGGTTACAATTACATTATAGCCGTCAATGCCTGCACATTCGGTAGTAGCCGATGTTTCCAAATCACATTCTATACAATTGCTACCATTAAATAGGATGGTTTGCGTACAATCGGGATTGGTTTCGCTGTATACTTCAATCATGTACGTACCATCATAAATAAAGGGAATTTCGTGTACGCCAGCTTCGTAGCCGCTTAGTACAATTGTACCATCCGTAACAATATACTCATCGCTACCTGTAATGGTCATTACTAATAAAAAGTTGTTATTGTCGATACATTCTGTATAATAATCCAAGCTTAAATCACAAGAAGAACAATCGCTTTCTCCTGTAAAAGTTTCTACACAAGTAGGGTCTACTTCGCTGGTAATTGTTATGTTGTAGGGTCCACTAGGAAAGGGGCCGATTAATGCGCCAGAGGTAATATTATCGTAAGTTGTTGTTCCATCATCAATTACAAAAGTGCCGTTTCCACTTGTTAAAATATTTAGGTTAAATTCTTCGCTGTCGATACATTCGGGAGTTACGGTTGCCATTAAGTTACAGTTAAAACAATTTTCCGAACCATTTAAAGGAATGACACAAGTGAGGTCATCTTCGTTAATTACCTCAATATTAAACTCGCCATTAGGAAATGGTCCTACGTTAATAGTGCCAGGGCTTTGTCCTGTTAAAGTACCGCCCATGCCATCGTTAATGGTGTAGGTGTTAGAACCTGTAATGACTACATTTACCGAAAACTCATCGCCACTTTCACAAGTTGTGGAAGCGGTTGCATCTAAATCACAAGGAAGGGGTTCGCAGTTTACGTTGGTTAATAATTGGCAACCTGCATCATCTATAATCACTAATTGATAATCGCCGCCAGCTACACTATTAGGAAAAATACCTGTAATACTGCTTGCCACTAAATTAGGAGGCGTTGCACTATCGTATAATTCAAAAGTATAACTACTGCTCGAACCGCCTGTAGCCGAAATACCTGTATAACAATTGTAGGGTTCTACTAGGGCAATAGGGTCGTAAACGGTTACGGTTGTTGTACCGTCACAATTATTGGCATCTACGGCATTAACGGTATAAGTACCTGCTGCAACACCTGCAAAAGTACCTGTTGTGTTGCTATCAACTGTTCCGCCTCCGCTATTAAGTAAAGTATAAGTAAATGGGCTTTCGCCACCTGTTGCACTTACTATTACACTACCATACTCACAACCTGTATCTTCCGAAATACTCAATCCATCAGGATTTAAGTCCAATCCAGTTAAGGCTACCTGACAACCATTTTCATCTAAGCCATATACATCGTAAGTACCTGCGCTTAAACCTGTAAAAGTTCCTAATCCGCTGCCATCTCCTGCACTAGTAGCTACATAACCGTTTCCTGCATTGGTAGGATTTGCGGCATCAAAAGTACCTCCTGTGGTATAGGCATAAAAAGTCCATGTTGGTGTGCCACCAGTTGCTTGTACGGCTAGTGCGGTACAATCGTCGGTAGTGGCTGCTTCTAGGTTTCCTTCATCTACGGTAACTGGCACAGAAACCTGGCAACCGTTGGCATCTTCTAGTACGGCATGGTAGCTACCTGATGCTACACCTGTAAAAATACCTGCACCAGATAGTGTGCCTTCGTTGGTAGTTACATTATTACTTGCACCAGGAGCAGCAACGGTTGATAAGAAAATGGTATAAGTGCCATTGCTAAACAAAGCAGGATCGGTACCACCTGTTGCGCTGCTAATAGCTGCACTTCCAAAGGTACAAGCGGTTTCATCAATTGTAATGGCTAAAGGGTCGTAAACTTGCACATCTGTTAATTGGGTAATACAGCCTCCTGCATCTACGGCATGTGCGGTATATGGGCCTGCTGTTATTCCAGAGAAATCGCCTGCAACATCACTACCCGAACCATCGCCAGTATCACTAGCTACCCATCCGTTGGCAGCACTAGTAGGATTATTGACATCAAAAGTGCCAGTAGGATTGTATAGGTAAAAGTCCCAATCGGCAGAACCGCCAACTGCGCTTACTTGTGCGCTACCTGTAGGCGTATCGCAAGCGGGGGTATATGTTAAACTAATATCGCCACCAATAGAGACAGGTACTGAGTATTGACATCCTCTATCATCTTCAACAATAGCGTAAAAGCTGCCACTTTGCACATTGGTAAAAGTACCTGCGCCATTTAAAGTTCCTTGATTGTTGGTAATGTCGGCAGCACCATTAGGAGCGTCCTGACTTGATAAGAATACGCTATAGTTACTGGCATCACTAAAAACATCGGGGTCGTGACCACCATAAACTGTTGATACTGTAATGGTATTGGTAGAGCAATCGCCTGCTGCAATTTCGAGGGTTAAAGGTTCGTAAGATTGTACTACGGTTGTAGATACTACACAGCCACTTGCATCGAGGCTGTAAGCGGTATAGTAGCCCGTAGGTACCTCTGAAAAAGTAATGGCATTACTACTATTGCCTGTAATAGCCAAAGGGCTGCCCGTACTGCTTGTTGCTGCCCCTGCGGTTGCACTTGTAGCGTTATAAGTGGTACTTGGCAAGCTAGGTGCGCCTTGTAATGCTTGGTTAAGGGTATATAAATAAAAATCGTAAGGTCCTGTTGTTGCTGTTGCTTCCATGCTTACCGAAAAATCATTTTCACAATCGGCACTAATAAAAGTTAGCTCTGGTGCATCCGGGATATTAAAAGGTCCAAATGTACTGGTACACAATTCGCCTGTGCTAGGGTCGGTAATACCGCTGCTTACTACAATGTAATAATCGGTACCAACGATAAGGTCTAAAAACACATAAGGAAAATCGGCGGTTGGATTAGTGGAGGTAAATGTTAAGGGCATTCCTGTAGCACTAGTTGCTGGTGTTAAAGAACCAGAAGTTTCGGAAACTACTACGGTATATTCTGTACCGCCTCCGCCACTTAAAGCCGAGACTTCTACGCCATTGGCCCCTACACAAGGGTCTTCGGAGTAGGTAACATCAATAGCAGCAAATAATTCGAGGGTAATGGTTTCGGTACAACCGCCTGTTACATTTGGGTTATTATCGTTTACTTCTACGGTATAAGTTCCTGGGGCAAAGCCAGAAAATACGCCTGTCGTATTGGTGCTTACTACAGTACTTGTTCCATCAATTAAATTGTAGGTATAATTCGCACCCGTATAACCTCCCGAAGCCATTACACCAATATCGCCACCACCACAAAAAGCGAGTTGCTCAATGCTTATTGGGTCAAAAGTGCTTATTGGTTCTGCTACTTCGTTACAGCCATCGGAGTTTACTGCTACTACTTCGTAGCTACCTGCTGGCACGTTTGTAAACAAACCTTCAGAAGTATTGCCTCCTGTTGAAGTGCCTGTAATTGGGGCAACAATTTGGTCGGCAGGATTGCTGTAAGTACCTCCTACTGTTATTACGTAGTAAGTCCAAGTACCTAAACCGCCTGTTGTATTAACGGTTACAGTATTGGCATCACAATCTTGGTTGCCTACTACCAATGTAGCAGCCGAACCATCATTAACCGTTACGGCTACCGATGTTTGACATCCTTGCGCATCTTCTACCACAGCAAAATAATCACCCGGGGCTACGCCTGTTAAGGTGCCTGCACCCGAAAGTGAACCTTCGGTACTTGCTACATCATTTGTTGCACCTGGCGCAGCAGTAGTTGATAAGAAAACGGTATAAGTTGTATTATCTCCTCCTTCTACTAAATCAATAACCGCCTGTCCGCCAAACAAACAAGGGTCGGGATTAGCCACAATATTTAGGGGCGTAAAAGCAGTAAATTCGATAGTTGCCGAACAGTCGATTCCAGATAAAGTGCCATCTGGATTTAAGTGATCGTATTTTACGGTGATGGTATGAGGTCCAGGGGTTAAGGTAGTAGTTAATTGTCCACTAGCATCTAACTGTCCAATAATACCATTCACGTTCGATTGTACTTGGTATGCAGTCGGATCATTATAAGCAGGATTAAAAGGTTGTCCTCCTGTTACTAGGATAGACATTACATTTGGGTTGGCACAATCTAAGGGGTCGAATTGAATATCTATAGGTGCATTTACTTCTACGCTTACGGTTTCGGAACAGCCATTGGCATCAGATACGATGATGTCGTAAATACCAGGCGTTACGTCTGTAAAGATACCCGTAGTATTAGTACCAACTCCTGCGCTTGTTGCATCGTAAGTAAAATCGCTTCCATCGTACGCATTCATACCACCAGTTGCGGAGATATTGATTCCTCCGAAATTACAAGCTTGTTGGTCAAGCACATTTACTTCGATAGGTTCGAGCATTACAAAGGATTGGGATACGGCTTGCGATTCGCAACCAAGCGGGCCAACGGTGCTATAGTTTTCCCATACGGTACCTGTTACGGTAATAGGGGTATTGTACGTGTAAGTACCATCGTTGGTTAAAACTTGGGTTTGCCCGCTTCCTAAATAGTTGGTGCCTGGGTTGGTGTAAGGCATATTATTATCCCAGTGCATTTCGTAAGAACCGCCTGTATAAGGAATGTTTACATTGGCTGGATTGGTAACTGCTACGCTAATATCGTCTCCTGCACAAATTACGGTATTGCCTGTTAGGGTCAATTCATCTGCTTCGGGGCATTCTACGGTAAAGGTAGCTTCGTAGAAAATCACCTCTGCATTGGGGCAATCTTCAAAAGCTTCCCACCTAATAGTATTCTCACCACAGGGCAGTTGATATAATTCGGGAGGGAGCGTACAAGTTGGGTCATCGGGACAAGTAACAAAAGAAAAGTCGGCGTTGTAAGTTCCTTCTTCTGATATACAACTGGCCGCTTCGCTGGTTACAATATCTCCGTTTACATATATTTGGTACACAATGGTACTTTGTACACATGCGGTATTGGGTTCGATGGTAAACTCGGAGGTTAAATTATAACCACAGGGTACTACATCGCCATCGTTTAAATTAGTATTTACGTTAAATATGGGTGGCACATATGCCCCTACAAAGTTAAAGGCATACTCGGTAGGATAAGAGGGGTTTAACCATCCTGCACCCGTACCGCCATTAATTGGCAACGTACATTCTGCTTGCATAGCTACCGTACTACCAATGGAGGGGTCGCCGTCACAACAACGATAGGGTCCACCAGGACCAACTGTACCACCATCAGGCAAACCTTTATTGTAATCGGGATTAAAGGCAAAAATAACTAATTCATAGTCTAATCCTGAGCAAAATAAGTTTTCAGGAATAGAGATGATACGGTCTGTTCCGCCTGGGGTAGCACAATCAACGCCTTCGTCGAAACTACCTAACACACTAGCAGTACCCCAGAAGCCATATTCAAGGATACCAAATCCAACTAGTACATCATCCACGTTACAATCGGCACAATTACCAAAAGCTCGTAAGCCCCAGTAAATCTGTAAATTTTCAATGCCTAGCCCGTTATCGTTACAATCAAAAGAATAAAAGCCACAGTCTGGCAGCACACTAGGGTCGGCTCTAATAACAAACTCATAACTACCCGCATTAAGCGTAGGTCCGCTTAGAACAGTTCCATAAGGGGGATTTTGCGCCTGAAGCTGATTACAAAAAATGAGCAATGCCCCTAAACACAAGAAGCGAAACAAAAGAGAGGTAATTTTTTTCATAGCTAACTGGTATAAATTAATTGGATTTGCTGTGTATTAACTCACTAAATGAGCTTAGAAATTGCGTAAAATAACTTACATTTTTTAACACGTTTATTTTAAGTGGTTAGCCTTTATATTAAAAAAAATTGGCAGTTACTTGGTATTAAGACCATACCATAAAATAAAGCATGTTAGATTTTTCTACGATTCCTTACACGAGCATTTTTAGGTTTAAAATGTAAACAATGTAATAATTAAACAAATTGGTTTTGCAACAGACAAAAATAATTTTTATATTATTATATTCTGTTATTTAGGTAGTGTATTAAGTTTTGCTAACTTATTTTTTTGTTTTTTAGTAAAAAAAATAAATAGTTTTGTCCCGGCTTAACCTATTAAATACTTTTAGGGTAAAGTTCGCTAAAAATACATTATCTAACAATAACATTTTTTTAGGCTTGTCATTTAAAAAAGGCTACTTTACAGTAGTATCGAACAAAATTATTCTTTCTTATGTACTGGTTATAAGCCACTTATATACATTTCTCAAAAAGCAAGCATTCGATATTTGTCATTAAAAATTGCTTCTCTTTATTGGTAGAGATGTGTCTGTTTTGTTTATTGGGGGTGTATATATTGCTAGGAGCAATGAGGATATCTATCTAAGTACCTGAAAATGAGGGAGCAAAGGTACGGAATGTATGCTAAAAAACTAAGTTTGTGTCAATTAGTCCCATATTTTTACTTAGGAATGGATGCAAAAAATTTCTGAATGTAAAATATAAGACGAAATAGCATTGAGAAACGTTGTAAATAGGCTTTACTTGATTTTACTTTCTTGTACTTTTTCCTCCTATACAAAGCAGCAAGAAGGCATAGGCATTAAAAAGACTACTTATTAAAAACAAGCATCATAACAGCATTTTAAACTCGTAAGATTATTGAGTAAACTGCCTATTAATAGTGTTAAACTTAGACTACCTTTATACGCTATTTCCCTTTTATTAAAAGTATTAAATGCATTTAGAAAAAACGACCATATTACGAATCAAGAACATGGTTTGCCAGCGTTGTATTTGGGCTGTAGAAGAACTTTGCAAAAAAGTTGGTCTAGAGGTTCAAAACATTGAACTTGGTAAGATATTTCTTGCTAAACAGCCTAGTGCTAACCAGCTTGACAAACTAACCCAAGCCTTAAAAGAAAAAGGGTTTGCGTTATTACACAACCGAGAAGAGCAAATTGTAAGCGATACCAAATCATTGCTTATAGATTTAATCTATCACAACTCGAAGCCTAATACCGTAAAAAACTCCATTTATCTTAGCCAAAAGATGGATTTAAGCTATCAGTATTTGAGTAAGATTTTTGCAAAGCATGAAGGAAAAACAATTGGACAATACATTATTTTACAAAAAATAGAACGGGTAAAAGAGTTGGTATCCTACAATGAACTAACCCTTAGCGAAATTGCCGACCAAATGGGTTACAGCAGTGTGCAACACTTATCCAATCAGTTTAAAGCTATTGTGGGTATTTCTGTGAGTGAATTTAAAAAAGGGCATGGAAAAAAACGGCAATTGCTTGATATGATTTAACAGCCAACGCCTCTACTTGGTTTAAGGTAAAGCACCGTTAATTTAGACCTATTTACTGAAATAGTTTTGGCCTTTTTTAGTAGTGTGAGCAGCAGGCACTTCCTATTTAAATGGTTCTGCTTCGCTTCGCCTACTGATAAATAAAGTAGCCCAAACTTTTACAAGCTAAATAAACAGGTCTTCGTTTTGCTGTACTTGCCCTACTTATGCCATATTCTTAACATTCATTTATAGAGGTAGTAAATATTTGGTTGACTGCATGTATGCCTCATTAAATTTATTCAAAGGCATATTCTTTTTTTACAGGGAACTAATTAAAACCGGAAATTGTTTATTATTTTTGACCAATGTTAGTGATCCGACAACATTATGCCCTTATTAAGTGTATTATTGTAGGAAATAAAAGAAAAATAAACAAATCCTCTTAATTATGAGTGAATTTAAAACAACCATTTTTGACGTTGCACCCATTAAGTTTACCGAAGGTGCTATTAAAGAACTAAAAAACCTAGTGTACGAGAAAGAAATTACCGACACACACGCCCTACGAATAGGCGTGAAAGGGGGAGGCTGTTCTGGCTTATCGTATATTTTAGGTTTCGACAAACAAACGGAAGCAGATGAGGTGTTTGATGTAGAAGGACTTAAGGTGATTATGAATAAAGCACATGGTATGTACCTTTTAGGTATGGAAGTTGACTATGTAAGCGGTTTAAATAACCGTGGTTTTGTATTTAATAATCCTAATGCCGATTCTACTTGTGGCTGTGGCAGTTCGTTTTCTGCTTAGAGGTTATTAGTACAGGGTACTTGGTACTTAGTATATGGTATTTAGACGGCTACGCTTCGCTTCGCCGTTTTAGAGTGTCAAATACTTTACATGTAGTATTTTGATAAACTTTTGAAAAATAATACTTTCCTTAATTATAAACTGGACTTTGGAAAAACCTATTTTCCAAAGTCCAGTTTGTAAATTTTAAACATTCATTTTTACAATTTGACTGGCAGACAAATTAGCATTTCTCATCGCTACCTGTCTAGCAACTTCTTCTGCTAGATTTACAAAGGCTTTAGAAATTGGGCTATCGGTTTGTAATACCGCAGCTTTTCCGTCATCCCCTCCTGCTCTAATTTTTTCTACAATAGGAATTTGAGCTAGTAAAGGCAATTGGTATTCTTGCGCCAGTTTTAGCCCCCCATCTTTTCCAAATAAATAGTATTTATTATCGGGTAATTCGGGTGGTGTAAAGTACGACATGTTTTCTACGATGCCGAGTATAGGCACGTTAATTTGCGGCATGTTAAACATCCCAATTGCTTTTACCACATCTGCCTTTGCTACTTCTTGCGGAGTTGTAACAACAATAGCAGCAGTAACAGGTACGAGTTGTACTAATGTTAGGTGTATATCGCCTGTACCTGGTGGAAGGTCGATAACCATATAATCGAGTTCTCCCCAAGCGGCATCGGTTATAAACTGCCGCAATGCCGAAGAAGCCATTGGCCCACGCCATACAACAGCTTGGCTTTCGTCGGTTAAAAAACCAATAGATAAGGTTTTAACACCATGTTTTTCAATCGGAATAATTTTTTGCTGTCCATCAAAGTTACCTACCTGCGGTCGTTGCCCTTGCAAATCGAACATAATAGGAATAGAGGGTCCATAAATATCGGCATCAATAATACCTACTTTTGCGCCTTGTTGGGCAAGCCCTAGTGCGAGGTTAACCGCAACCGTAGATTTACCAACTCCTCCTTTACCCGAAGCTACTGCAATAATATTTTTAACCTGCGGCATCACTTTTCCTTCGTCTTTACGGCGGCTGGTAACCTGGGCGGTCATCTCTATTTCTATTTCGGCTTCCTTATCAATAAAGTGGCGAATTGCATTGATACAGGCATTTTTTATTTGGTCTTTCATTGGGCAAGCAGGCGTAGTAAGAATAACAGTAAAACTTACCTTTTTATCTGCTATTACAATATTATCAATCATGTTTAAGGTAACCAGATCTTTTCCTAGATCGGGGTCGTTTACATAACTTAATGCATTAAGTACATCAGATTTTTTTATGGACATATTTGGTTGAATTGAAAAATGGCTAAACAGTGTTTTACACTAATGGCGATTGCCTAATTTTGCAAAGATACGCATTTCCATTACAAATTATGGCTTGTTTTTTGGAAGCCTAACATTTTTAATAAAATACATTTCTACAAACATTATTTTGGGCAATTGTTATTTTTATAGTACTTTTGGTAGCAAACAAAAATCGTATTTAATCAACACTAAGGGACACTTATTTATTCTCCGTCCCTAAATCAATAACATAATGAAACAATTATTATTATTAGCAACGGCATTATTAACAATGAGTTTGGGTTTTACTGCTTGCGAAAAATGCAAACAATGTGAATTAACGGTTACAACAGTTGTTAGCGGCGGTAGTCCTAGCTCAACAACTACCGACCTAGGCGAACTTTGTGGTACCGACTTAGACGATGTTGATGGCGATACCTCTAGCAATACGGTAGGCAGTACGGTTACTACCACTACTTATAATTGCCAATAATTAGCGCAATAGCTGTACTGTTCATCTAATCCATTTATGCTTTTTTTGCTAAAATTTAATGCTGCTTCGGGCTTCTAACTTTATGGAGGAGCCATTCTGCGGTTAGCATAAACTTGCCTGCTACTAGCATCAATACGTGAATAACCAAAGAAATAAGTACATAACCAACAAACTCTATTTGCCGCAATTTTTTGTAACTAATGGTCTCTTTAATTTCTACATGGCTGGCACGGATTTTTTCGAGGTCTAATGCTTGTACCTTTTCGGGAGTCATAATGTCTGATAAGTAGTATAAATTTTTGCTGCGGCATCCTCTATAAAAGGCGGCAATTACCCTGCGAGGTTCTAGGATAAACCCCGTAGATAAGGCAAATAAATTCATAATTGCAATAATGGGTTTCCGACAACTTCGGGAACCCAATTCCCATGCACTAATTTCGCTCTCTCCTACCCTATCAATGCCATAGCCTGCTAAAATGTGGTGTAAATCGTGGAACTGCAAATACTTTTTGCGGGCCTGAATATTAGGCACGGGTGCTAGTATACAGCCAATGTATACCCGTACACAATGCGATTTTAAATCCTCTGTAAAATTGAGGCGATTAAAATGATAAAATTTAATAAGTGCGTCTTTGGTCGTCATTGTTTTTTGTTTTTCTATTTTAGAAATAAGCGCAAGACAAGTAACTAAGGTTAACTTATTTAACAGGTCTCCTAAACTCAACCGCAAACAGGAGTTATTAATTCACTAAAATCCAGTTATTGGCTTGTTGATTTTGGTGCATCGCCGTAAAACTATCTCTAGGGGGGCAGTCTAAAGATGGGTAAACAACCTTAGACAAAAACAAACCCTGTGGATGTGCTTGTTTTATAGGCGGCGATTGCTTGCTAATTAAATACGCTTCAAACTCCTGAAGGCTGCATTCCTCTTTGCCAACGGCTAAAAGCCGGTGCATAATAATTCTAATCATGCCTCGCAAGTAGCGATTGGCAATAATTTGAAATCTAATTTTTTCATTATTGGGGCTGGTAAATACTTGGGCGGTTTTTATTTTACAAATTGTGGTATTGTGTTTATCTGGCACTTTACAAAAAGCCCTAAAATCGTGGTATTGTGTTAATAGTTGTGCGGCGGCTTGCATTTTATCCATCCGTAAATTTGCCATCGAATACAAGGAGCTTACTTGTGTAAGAAAAGGATTTTTATGGGTATGAATAAAATAATCGTAAGTACGTTCGATGGCATCAAATCTAGCACTTAATATTTTTTCTAAAGGAAAAATATCGAAAACGGCAATATCGGGAGGAAGCATTTTATTGAGGCGAAATTTGAGGTCGAAATCGTAGGGTTCTACCGCATCCCAATGAAAAAAGAATTGGCTTGCATGTACTTTAGCATCTGTGCGTCCGCAGCCGTATATGGTGATAGGGATTTTAAAAAATTGCTGCATTTGGGTTTCTATCACCTCCTGCACACTCATTACCGTAGGCTGACGTTGCCAACCATGATAACGACTTCCATTGTATCCTATGTGAAAAAAGTAGCGCATTTAGAAGGAATTGTTTTAATTGCGGAATGGTTTTATTGTTGTAATCGTTGAATAGTTTTATTGCTGTAATTGCTTAATTGTTTTTTTTAAAAAATACGTTGAAACAATACAACGAAACTACTTACCCAATACCATCACCAATTTTACTCATAAAAAACCATCACTTTGTCCTTTGTTTTTCTAGCGAGGTCTGGTACAGTAGCATCCTCGGCTGGATATCCTACGGGAATTAACAAAATGGGTTTTTCGTTAGCTGGACGGTTTAAAATCTTGCATAAAAAATTCATGGGGCTAGGCGTATGTGTAAGGGCAACTAAACCGGCATGATGTATGGCTGCTAATAAAAAGCCTGCTGCTAAACCTACCGATTCGGACACGTAGTAGTTTTTTCTTTTTTTTCCGTTTACCAATTCGTAAGAACGTTTAAACACAACAATTATCCAAGGTGCAATTTCTATAAAAGGTTTTTGCCAATCTGTTCCTATAGGAGCTAAATCTTCTAGCCATTCGTCGCTCATGCGCCCGCCATAACTAATGCGTTCTTCCTTTTCGGCAGCTGCTCGTATTTGCGTTTTTAATTCGGCGCTGCTAATTACACAAAAGGTCCAAGGCTGTTTGTGTGCACCAGATGGAGCTGTGGAGGCCGTCATAATAATATTTTCGATAACCTCCCTTGGTACTGGCTCGCTCGAAAAATCACGCACAGTCCGACGCTCATCCATCCACTGATAATAAGCTTGGCTTTTAGATAACATTTCCTCCCCTGTTATATAAGCTCTTTTGTAAGGAATAAAAGGATAATTATTGGCCATTTGGTCGTATTTTTGATTAATAATTTACTATTCAGCAATTGCTAAATAGTAGTAGAAAGTAGAACGTATGCTTTGCTTTGGGTATAAGGAGGCTTTGCTTCAACTGTTTCCTCCGTGTTTTTTAGTATTGCCTAATCAGTTATTTAGCAAAACGAGCATAGCGAGTAGTCTTTATACTTACTGCTGAGTAGGTTTATTTGGTTTTGGGTTAAAGGTTTTAGGCTAACGATAATAGGTAAAAACGTAGAACAACTTTTAACCATTAACCATCATTTACACTTCAATACCCATTAGGCTTGCTACTTGCCTAATGATGTTAACAACTAATAAAGCGCAAATATAAAAAATGCAAGTAGCAACATACATTATTTGATACTCTCTGATGTTAAATATGTAGGTAGTAGACAATGATTTTGCCAATAAGCCTAATAGAAAAGTCAGGATAATAAAAAGTCCAATAGATTTTAAAAAGTACTTAATCCATAATTCTTGACAAAAAAAGCTAAGGATAGCATTCATCCAGGTGTAAAAGCCTAATGCGGTTACCATTAAAAACCATTCAATTTCTTGATTGGCACTAATAAAACTAGCTATAATTATTGCTACACTTGTTACCAATAAAACGGCTGTAGCTTGTTTTATAGGAGTAATGCTTTTAATAAACCCATAGGTTAAAACTGCTTTGCTCATTGTTGGTAAGATTGTTGGCGCAACTAGTAATGGTAAAAATACGTTTTTCTTTAAGAAAACTGGGTAGGAAAAATTTTTATCCTGATTTATTTTGCTTGGTAGCACCTACTTTACAAACACCTAAACTTATAGCTTGTTCTGATAAGGCGGTAAAAAAATCTTAAAAAAAGACAAATTTACTCTTTACCTTAGTCGCAGCAACGATTACAGGTATGAATTAAAATAAAAAAATAATCATATTAATATACACAACTAAATTTATTAACATGCAAAATCTAAAAATTAATACTTTACTCTTATTTTTCCTAGCGGTTTTACTAAGCTTTAGTGCGTGCAAAAAAGATCCCGATGTAGACCCGCCAGAGGTTATTGAAAACAATGATAATAAGATTCGTTTTTTACTTAATAGCTCTACTAATCTCGATTTTAATAATAAATTAATTGAGTTTAATAATTTTAATATCGATGCTTCGGAAGCGGGTTATCAAGCCGATGGCGATTATACACATTTACGTATGATTGCTACTTGGAAGGATGATGTAGCTACTATGGAAGTGAAATTTCCGGGTAAAGAAATAGGCACTATTATTTTTAACGAACCAGAGGATATAGCCAATCCAGGATACCCCACAGATGATAAGTTTTTTAGAGTATATATTAACCAAATGCCTCAACAAGAGTTTGGCGGTTTGGCGATTAAACAGGTTACCATTGCCGTTACTGAATACGGAGAAATTGGCGAACCGATTAAAGGCACCTTTAGTGCCGTAGTATACGAATACACCTCTCTCAATGAACAAGTTGTTGCGATTAATAATGGCACTTTTGAGTTGATTAGAACCAATTAAAAAGCATTGTAGAAAGTAGCAGGTAAAAGCAAGGAACACTTAAACTATTGTGTGTGTTTTCTTCTAGCATTTACCTTTCTACTTTCCCCTTTCTAAAACACCCGCTCAACTTTTAATATCCTAGTAAGTCTAGTACATTTTCTAGTTTTTGTTCTTTAAAGTTGAGCCAGTGTTTTAGGTTTCCATTTGCATCTTTATCTACTAAAACATGTTTGGGCATTGGAATTAAACAATGCTGAATGCCTCCATATCCGCATAAGGCTTCTTGATAAGCACCAGTATGGAAAAAACCAATGTATTGTGGTTCGGGATCGTTGTTGTTGTATTTGGGTAGGTATAATTGATTGATGTGTGCTTCGGCATTGTAATAATCAGAATTATCGCAGGTTAAGCCGCCTATATTTACTCGTCGGTATTCGTTGTTCCATCGGTTAATGGGCAGTAGTAAAAACCGTTCTTGAATGCCCCAAGTATCGGGTAGGGTGTTCATAATAGAGTTGTCTATCATGTACCATAACTCGGCATCGTTTTGCAGTTTTTGTCCTAGCACCGAAAAAATAACCGCCCCACTTTCTCCTACGGTAAATTTGCCAAACTCGGTAAAAATATCGGGTTCTTCAATTTGTTCTTCTTGGCAAGCGGTTTTAATTTGACTTACAATTTCGTTAATCATATACGGATAGTCGTACTCAAAACCTAGCGAATTTTTAATGGGCAAACCTCCGCCAATATTTATGGCTTTTAAACTAGGACATACTTTTTTTAGTTGGCAATACAGCTTCAGCACTTTTTTAAATTCGTTCCAATAATACATGTTGTCTTTAATGCCTTTGTCTACAAAAAAATGCAGCATTTTTAGCTGAAACTTAGGGCTGTTGGCAATTTTTTCTTGGTAAAAATCAAGTACTTTAGCCCTAGGAATTCCTAGGCGAGAGGTATAAAATTCAAAATTGGGTTCTTCTTCAGTTGCTACCCTAATGCCTATTTTGCAGGTGCTGCCATTGGTAAACTGCTCGTATTGTTCTAGTTCTTCTACATTATCTAAAACAGGCATTACATTTTTAAAGCCTGCATTAATAAGTGCGCTAATTTTTTTAGTGTATAAAATAGGCTTAAAACCATTGTTAATAATAATGGTTGTTTTGTTAATTTTTCCCTGCTCAAACAATCTATCCACCAAATCAATATCCATTGCCGAAGACGTTTCGATATGCACCTTATTTTTAAGCACTTCGTCCATTACATACCTAAAATGAGAGCTTTTAGTACAATAACAATAATGGTATTCCCCTTGATAATCATTGGCTGCCATTGCGGTTTTAAACCAGTTTCTCGCTTTTTCAATTTGGGCAGTAATTTTAGGTAAATAGCTCAGTTTAAATGGTGTGCCATAAGTATCTATTAACGTTTTTAAGGGCAAATCGTGAAAATATAAATACCCTCCTTTTACCTCAAACCCCTCTTGCGGAAAATCAAATGTTTGATTCACCAAATCAATGTAACGATTCGTCATTTTGCTGCACTTAGTTCGTAGTGATTGTTTCTGTTTTTAGTCGCTCTATCTGTCACTTAAAAAGCGGGCAAATTTACGTTATCAAATGTTAGTTTCCAAATACTTCTCTGCAATTTGACCGTAAACTAAAATCCTAGAAAAAAGAAACATGCCGCTTTATTTACTTAGGGATGGTGAAAGTGGCCAAATAAAATGGGCCATTTTACTTAGTAGCCTGTCAAGTTAATTATGATAAGTTGACACCCGATAAAACATGATGCGGAACTTATCATAAATTGGTTGACAAACCACTTAGTGAATGAGAAAAAATAAACTCCACCACTTTGATTATTCTTTTCTTATTA
>JAHDBT010000337.1:5272-8009 GCA_020630215.1 Bacteroidota bacterium | reverse complement strand
CATTTTACATTTGCTTTGCATTACAAATTTTACTGCTTTAAAAACCAAATGATTTTTCAATTATTCTTCCTATTTTGTGTCGGATAAAATAGCTTCAAAAAAACTACTAAGCATGTCAACAAAACGGTTAAAACAGAATCACAATTTTTGGCTTTTATGGTTGGCGCAAGTCATTTCGGGAATTGGGGATGTGTTGTATACTGCGGGTATTATGGTAAATGTTTATCAATATACAGGTTCGGCATTACAAACGGCTTGGGTAATGGTTGCTAGTACGTTTCCCGCTTTTGTTGTAGGCCCGTTTGCAGGGGCAATTGTTGATCGCTACGACAGGAAAAAGGTATTGATGGTAATGGATTTTATACGGGTATTATTGGTTTTACTACTGCTATTATGTGTAAGTGCCAACTATTTTTATTTACCAGGTTTATACGCTATTGTTGCCTGTTTATCTGTTGCATCAGCTTTTTACCGACCTGCTAAAATGGCCATTATTCCTTCTATAGTAGCTGCCCCAAATTTAGGGCAAGCCAATAGTATTTTAATTGGTACT
Source organism: Bacteroidota bacterium (assembly GCA_020630215.1). Classification (GTDB taxonomy): domain Bacteria; phylum Bacteroidota; class Bacteroidia; order Chitinophagales; family UBA2359; genus JAHDBT01. The sequence continues at coordinate 7,456 of JAHDBT010000337.1, read as the reverse complement.
TCGCAGGCAATTATGGCGGTGGGTTATGGTGTTGGCGGACTGCTAACCCTATGGCTAGGTTTTGAAGCTTTTGTTTTAATAAATGCCTTTACCTTCCTAGTATCGGCCTTCATGATCTATTTTGTACAAACGCCTTATTTTAAACCTAGCCCATCTCCCAAAGGCGAATCGCTTTGGACTTCGGCGGTACATGGCTACCACGATTTAAGAAATCACTCCTTGGCTTATCCGCTTGTAGTGATGGAAATTTTGGAGTTTTTCCCACATGGCATATGGACTTCCGCCATCTTATTATCTTTTGTAGAAAAGGCCCTTTTAGGCAATGCGGATGATTGGGGTTATGTGGCAGGTGCTTATTTTGGAAGTATGATGCTAGGGGCAGTTGTTGCTACTTTTGCTCATAAAATAATTGGTAAACACACGGGAATGATTATTGTTTGGAATGCTTTTTTTACCAGTTTTATTACCCTTGTTTTTGCATTAAGTCCAAATGTTTTTGCAGCCATTGTAGTTAGCTTAATTTTTGGCTTTCCTAACTCGATAAGAGATGTAGCGCAAGATACTTTACTGCAAAGCACCGTAACCCAAAATTTACTAGGACGAGTTTACGCTTTTAGAAACATGTTTACCAATATTTTTTTTATGGCAGGCGGACTTGTATTTGCTTGGTTTGCCGATTTTACCAATGTACGCTATATTTATATTGCGGGCGGCATTTTGTATTTTTTAACGGGCGTTTATGCCTTGGGAAATAAGGCTTTGAGAGAGAGTAAAATTGAAGGGAATGTTATTGTTTAAATTGTTTGTGTGAGGGTTCCCACGAAGTTTCACAGAGTTTTGCACTAAGTTGCACGGAGTTTTTTTGGGTTTCTCCGCCTCCTTTTACTAGTACCTTTGGAAATTTTGAGCTCGTGAGGCTCTAGTTTGTTTTAGGTAGGGAAAATTCATGAATTTTCTTTATAAGGTTGCACAGAGTCCTCATAAGTTTCGCCTAAAATAATTGCCCCAAACAACGGTGTAGACTTACTATTTTTCAAAAAAATAGTAAGTCTTCTTTTTTAGGAAGGAGTTATTTCCTCCATACTACTCAAAACCCTTTGTTTTAACAAGCCCATCATTCGCTTATTAATATTGGATTTATGTTGTAGGTACTGTTCATATTCTGCTAAGGTAAAATGTCCTATTATAAAGCCTTTTAATTGGCTTCTAAATTGGTTGTCGGTCGTTAGTATTTTGGTGAGGTAGGCTTTTCGTTTTGCTATGGATACATGGAAATAATTTTTATTTCTACTTGCAATATAGTGCTGCACCGCTTTAATAAATAAAGGGTGCTGTAGTTTTAAAATAGGCCGCAAAGTAGCATTTTGGAAACGTTCTTCCTCCCCCATGTTTTCTTGTACAATTGCACTCGCAATAAATGGTCGGCTATTGATTAAATGGGTGTTACGTTGATTCATGTATTTTTTTTAATCCAACATTAATTCGCTGGGGACTTGGTTAATATCACCTAAACTTAGTGGAATAAATTCTTTGCCAGTACCCGCACTATTCTTATAGACAATATTAAAATAATAGTCTTTAGGATAGTCTACCACATTAACAGTTGTCGTTTGTTTATGTTCATTTGCAATGGTAGAAACGACTACCGTGTGTACGCCTTTACTTAAATGAATTTGAGTATTTTGGTGCTCGCTTTTAGCAATTTTATCCACCTGATAGACTTCTTTTCCATCAATAATTACCTTAGCAGAAGGATTGTCTTTTTGAGGCGAAAAGTCGTAAATTTTTAGGTGAATGTTTTGGTAATTTTGGTAATCAACTGCCGTTAAAGTGCTAGTAGCTAAAACCATAATAGCCACACATGTACTTAGCAGAAAACAAGCAATTGTTAGTTTTTTTGAAAGATTCCATTTAAAATTCATGTTTGTTGTTTTAAGATTGGTTAATTAATTTCATGGGTTTAAATTAAGCTAATTTTGTTAAAAGGGCAATGATAAAGGGTAAATTGGTTCGGGAAATTTTTGCGATTGTTGGTTTTAATTTTCAATACCTGATTTAATTTATTTGAAAATCACTATATGTATGTGTTCGGGTGGTTTGGTAACTTATAGACGTGGCACTGCTACGTCTATGTTGCAAAACCTGCTCCGCATACATTTTTGTGGTTAGACGTAGCAGTGCCAC
>JAHDBT010000337.1:0-5172 GCA_020630215.1 Bacteroidota bacterium | reverse complement strand
TATGTTGCAAAACCTGCTCCGCATACATTTTTGTGGTTAGACGTAGCAGTGCCACCTCTATGTTGCAAAACCTGCTCCGCATACATTTTTGTGGTTAGACGTAGCAGTGCCACGTCTCTACGTTTTGATTTTTTTGTAATGGTCGGGATTGGTTAATTATTGGTTGGTTGATTAATTCTATCAATATCTAACTACCCTGTAAACCTCCATGTCTATTTCGTTTTTTACTTCTAATAAATATATACCACTCGTTAAATCCTCCACCACATCAATGGAAGAACTATTGGCTGGCAATTTACCTTCCCAAACCAATACGCCTGCTACAGCATACAATTTCAAATCTAAATCCTCCTCGCTTTTTCCTGCTCGTACTACGGAAAATTGCCCGTTATTTGGATTAGGAAAAATGCTTACGGCTAAGGAATTATTGCTGCTTGCATTTTGTAGCACAACGGTTCCTAAATCGTGGGTTTTGCCATCGTAATCGGTTTGGGTGAGGTGGTAGTAATTTGTTGGGGACGAACCTGTGTGTAGGTACATATATTGGTATTGCGTGCTGCTTGTACCCTGCCCTGCTTGTTTGGAAATGGGCTGGTAATTATTGCCCATGGGCGACCAACTTAGGGTGTAGTAAGCGCAATTGTGTTCGCTGGCGGTTGTCCATTTTAGGGTGTTGCCGTTTGGAGTTACTTTACCTGTAAAATCTACTAGAGTTACAGGGAGGGTTATGCTGGAACAATCGGGAATTAGTTCTAGTTGTAGGAGGTCGGTGCTATCGGTGCAGCCTAGGGAATTGGTGATGGCTACCCAGTAATCGCCGTTAGTGGTTGGGGTGTAGATGTTGGTGGTGGCGTTCGCTATTTGCTCGTCGTTGTAGTACCAGGTGTAGGTAAATTCATCTCCTGCTTCTTGAGCTAGGACGATGGGGTCGCCTTCACATATTTCGTAGCAGCCAGCGGGGAAAACGCTGATGTCGGGATAGGGAACTACTTGGACTGCTGTTAGCGCAGACGTATCAGATACGCATCCTGATTCGCTAATTGCCATTGCTGCAAAACTGCCCGAATTACTTACCGTAATTTGTGCTCCTATTTGTCCATTTGTCCATTCAAACTGGGAGACTTCTGGGTTGTTGCTGGTGGCAGTTAGGGTAATGGTTTCGCCTTCGCAAACGGCTTGGGCATCTGCCATGATTTCGGGGACTTGTGGAATGGTGGCTACCTGTGCATAAAGGTTATCGGTGTTGGTGCAGCCGCTGTTATTATCGGTTACGGTTATGGCGTATAGTCCTGATTCGGTTATGGTTATTTGATTGGTATCGGCACTAGTGGTAGTTCCCCAATTGTAACTTACATTTTCTTGTAAATTGACGGTAAGTTGTGCACTGGGTTCGCAAAAAACAAGAGTATCTATACTAGGAAAAATACTGGCACTTGGTAAGGCGGTAACAGTAATACTTACGGGTTCTGATTGATAAGTACAGCCTGCTTCGTTAGCAACTTGTACCCAATAATTACCTGCGGCTGTTACAGCAATGCTATCGCCCTCCTCCCCTGTTGACCATACATAAGCCTCTCCATTTGTTGGTGCGTAAAGCATAACAATCTCCCCTAAACAAACACTTAAACTACTTGCGCTAATAGGCTCAATTTCAGGCAATTGTTCTATTTCTATTATTTGGCTAACTATTTCAGACAAACAGCCTTTTTCATCGGCAATTACTAGGCTAACTTCATAAGTACCTACCTCGCTATATTGGTAATTTATAGTAGTGGTGTTACTTGTTGTACCATCTCCTAAACTCCATTGATAACTAGCAGCGGTTAAATTATTGGGGGTAAACTGAATGGTATTGTCGACACACAATCCACCCTCGTAAGTAAAGCCTGCATTAGGGAATCCATCAACGGTGATGGATTGGGTGTTGGTGATGCTGCAAGTGCCATCGGTAATGCTTAAACTTACCTCGTAAGTGCCTGCATTTGTATACATATGTTCAGCAGTTTGATTGCCTGTTTCTACTGGACTTCCATCGCCAAAATTCCAAGTCCATTCGGTAATAGAGCTGCTAGGTAGGTAGTAGGAACGGTCTTGGAATTGCCATGCTTCTCCTAGGCAGGCTTCGGTAATATCGAAGCGGGCAGTAAGGGAAATTTCTACTGGCTGGCTGCTAGATAAAGTACAGGTATCGCCCAAGGTTGGATGCACATACGTACCTACTAAAGTAACATAATAAATCCCCATTTCACTATAGCTGTGTGTTGCATTGGTAGTGCTTAGTATTTGGGCTGGCACATCTCTCCAATACAAGGTAAATTCTAGGAAATCTCCTGTTGAAGTATTACTTAGGCTTGCTTCATTACAAGCGTTTAAATCTTCTAAAATAAAACTTACGGTATGTTCGGTTGAGGCAGGCATACAAGGAGTAACTGTAGGCGGATTATTGGTTCCTCCTCCTCCGCCAGTAGGAATGGTATCGGTGGCGCAATCTATTTGGAATACGGTTACAATATTAGACAAGCTGGTGCAAGCATTACTCGTATCTGTTACAGCTAACTGATACTCAAAAGTGGTGGTGGCAGCGGTATTTTCGTGTGTGTAATAAGGGCTTGTTTCGGCTGCTATTGCATTGCCGTTTTGCAGCCACGAAAAGGTATAATTCGTACCATCTATGGCGATATAAGCAGAGGATGTTGGCTCGTTTATACAAAGATAATCATCATTCCCTAATATAACAGCTTCGGGCGAGGTGCCGGATTCTATGGTTATACTGGTTTGCCCTATACAACCGTGTTCGTTGGTAACCGATAAAGTATAAATGCCTTCGTTTGTTATAGCTAAAGTACTATTTGTTCCTAGGATGTTACCTGTTTCGTTTTGCCAATTATAGCTCATAAGATCCAAGCCTTGTGCTATTAAAGTTGCTGCTTGATTGCTGCAAAGGGGTCCATCTTGTAGGATGTTAGGCTGTGGTATATTGGCAAAATTAACGGCGAAACTACTTCCTGCATTACAAGCATTTACGCTAATAATCGCATCTGCTGTAATCGTACTATTTAGCCATTGAATTTGCACTTCCCCTGTATTTTGTCCGCTTATAATTTGTCCTACATCGCTGGGTTCAATTTGCCAATTATATACTACACCTTCCGAAATACCATTGAGCGAATAGGTATTCGTAACATAGGGGCAAACCAAGGTTTCGCCCATAATTATTAGGGCTTCGTTATTGAGTAATTCGGGGCTAATGCTGCCAATATCTGACACACAATTTAAATCGTTATTGTATTGTTGCACTGCTGAAATTTGGTAGGGTGGCGTTTCATTCCATTGTACACTTATGGTAGACGTATTTTGTCCAGCGGTGATGCTGCCGCCTGCTATATCCCAAATAAAAGTGGTGTTGCTTTGGATGGGAGATGCGGAGTAGTTGTACACTTGTTCGGGGCAGATATATTCGCTGCCTGTTATGTTAGGGGTTTCGGGTAATGCTAGTACCTGTAAATTGTATAGTGCAGTATCATTACAAAAAGTGCCAGGATTTAAGGAAATGGCACTAATACTTGCCTCCCCAATATTTTCCCATATTACCTCAATACTGCTAGTATTTTGTCCTGATACAATTGCTCCTCCTGTAATCACCCAGTTAAAGTCATCATTTACATTTGTGCTTATAACCGATTGACTACCAATACATACATTTATTGCTTCTTCAATTTTAAAATTAGGTTTAATATTAATGGAAGTTTCGGCAGAATCTAAACAATGAAGGTAAGTATTTTCGTAGAGGACTTGTAGGTCGGCATCAAGGTTATTCCATTGAACAGTAACGATATTGGTGCCTGCTTCACTTAAAATAGTACCTGCTTCTTCGGGGATAATGCTCCAAGTATAATTGGTGCCGTTGCCTAAATAGGGGATACTGTAGTTGGCTATCTGATTAACACAAATAATTGTTTCGCCTAATACTGCTACATCGGGTCCAATAATTGGGATGTAGGCAATGGCTTCGCTGCATTCGTTTTCGGGGCAATCGGTTGCTAGGGTGAGGATGCCTTGTGGGGAGCTTGTCCACTCTACCGTAATGTCTGGTGTGCCTTGTCCTGCTAGGAGGTTGCCGCCTTCTACTGTCCATTCGTAGCCTTCGCAAATTGCGGAAGTGCTGTATTGTTGGGTTTGGTTGAGGCAGGTGGTGCTAATGCAAGTAATGTCGGGGGCAACATCTGGGGATACAACTATTACTAAGGTGGCGGTGTCTGTTAGGAGTTCATCGTCGTTTCCTAAAAGTTTTAGGGCATTGGATTGATTTGGGTTTGCTAGTGGCGGGATGGGTGGAGAGGCATCAGGAATGATGATGTCTTGGCAGCAATTATATCCCAAGTCATGTTCTGCACATATTGTAATGGTATCTCCATAATTAAAAACATTGCCTTCTTCGTCGAGGAAATACATTAGGTCTATAAATTCAGGGTTTTCTCCTTCCGTATAAGCAATGGTATAGGGTGGGTCGAGTGTTAAGTTAAAATCATAGTACCATTTAAGTAAATAGCCGCCATATTCTTCGTTATACTCTGGCACAATTGCAAATAAGAGTAGCGCACATTTACTAAAAGTATGAATATCCAAACAAGCTCCACCTCCCATTAAGTCATATAATTCTTCCGCATTAATGCCACTAGGAAGGACTAGGTTATTTTGATAATTAACAAATGCAACGCTATCAATTAATTCATTCGACATTAAGGTAGTTACCTCCTCTGCTTGGTCTACAAAAAGATGGTTTTCATCAAAGCCGATATAGGTTTGGTTGTAATCTTCGCCATCATTAAAACTAACGGTATAAATCCCTGCCCAAATAAAATCTACCCAATCAAAATACCCTGCTGCTGCCTCGCAATCAAAAGGTTCTGCGGGTTCATTTTCTGCAATGAGGCTTACAGTATAAGTACCACCCTCGTTGTAAGTGTAATTGGGGTTATTTAGCGTACTATTATTTCCATTGCCAAAATCCCAATAAAAGCTATTGGCATCTTCTGATTGGTTTAGGAATTGGATGGTTTGGCCGCTGCATACGTAGAGGGTGTCGTTGGTTGGGGTGGGGGTTGTGGTGAAAGCGGCTGTTGGAGGATTTTGAGGGGGGCTGGCGTTTTCTAGGAGGAGGTTTTGGTACCA
>JAHDBT010000008.1:39956-41874 GCA_020630215.1 Bacteroidota bacterium | reverse complement strand
CACTTAGTAAATAGCTTTATACATTTGTTACAAATCAGAAACATTACAGTACGTAAATTAAGACGGCAATTGTTAAATATTGTTTTTTTGTTTTTAAACGGCGAATTATTTATCTAAAAATAGGCCGTTTTAGTGCATTTAACAAATGTCTGGCATAAGTCTTGTTTGACATAATTGTGATGATTGACTTGCTTAATAGGTAAACATCTCAAAAATAAGCTTTATTTTTAGGAAAAATAGGCTTCTTGGAATTCCTTTATAAAAAAAAAGGTTGATTACTTAGGAAACCCGTTGTTTTAGCTATTTTTGCGATAATTACCGAAACTAATATATCCCCTAAAAATTGTTAAAGATTTTTAATCCATTCAATAAGTTTGTAACTTAATCATTTTCTATTAAGTATCCACAAATAATCATCTCAACAAACACTACACTTTATTTTACCTACGTTATCAAACTAATTAATCCTAGCAACATTTACAAACACAAAAAGAAGAACCAAGCCCCCTGCTCTAACAACAAGAATCAAAGATATCTCCATATACTATCAAAAAAAACCTATGAAATACTATAACAATAGCACTACCTCTACTACTAACATGGTTAACAATGCCCCCAACAACAAGCGTTTGCATAATAGACTTAAGCAAAGTAGAATCGTGCTATTATTGGTACTGCTTATTGTATGTAGCCATTTAGCACACGCCCAATTTAGTTTTGTAGGAGCTACTAAACAAATGTACGATGAGGATCGCTATCGTTTAACCAGACGTATTTCTTTTCATAAGGGAGCTATTTGGTGTGAACGGCAGTTAGATTTAAACAAGGCTTTTGATATTCATTTCGATGTTTTTTTGGGTTGCAGCGAAACCAAAGGGCATGGCGTTGCTTTTGTTTTACAACAACAAGGCGTAACGGCGCTAGGCAAATCGAGTGGCGGAGGCATAGGGTACAGAGATATTAGCCCTTCTGTAGTAGTAGAATTTGATAATTACCGAAACGATTTTGAAAACTATATTCCTTCTACAGGTACGCATGTAGCGATTGTAAAAAATGGCAATCCGCAGCATGATATGGACGATTTATCGAGGCCCGAACCTGTTGGCAATCGAGAACTCAATTGGGCATCGTGCTTGCTATACGATACCCGTGTAATGTGGAATCCAGAAACACTTGAATTAATGGTTTTTATTGATGGCATGTCGGTAGCCTCTTACCAAGGAGATATTGTATCGGAGTTTTTTAATGGCAACCCAAAAGTATATTGGGGTTTTACTGCCGCTAATGGCAAACGGCAAATTGCCGCACAAGGAATTGATTTTAAAATAGAACCCCTAGAAGTAGTGGTAGAAACAAATGCGCCAAAATGTAATGGTTTGGCTGCTGGCAGTGCTACCGTAGTAGCTACTGGAGGCATTAAATCGTATAGCTACCGTTGGTCTACCGATTATGGCGATACCGAAAGTGCTACGCTTACCAACCTAAGCCCAGGCAATTATACCGTTACCGTTACCGATGGAATGGGCGAACGAGTGATTAAAAACTTTACTATAAATTCTCAAACTCCTTTAAGCTTAAACGTTAGCAAAAACTCGGATGCAGATTTTGATTGGGCCGTTAATGCCCAAGGCGGCACGCCTCCATATACCTACGAAAAAGGCATTGCTTTTTTACCAACTGGCAACGAAAAGCCCATTCCCAATCCTAATATCCCAGTACCAGCAGGCACTATTTATGTAAATGAAGGAGATGATTTTGACCGACAAGAAATTATCCAAAATTCGCCTACCAAAATTACCGCAGAAATTGGCTTTGTGCGAGTAACGGATGCCAATGGCTGTACGTTTAAAAAGTTTATTACCTTGCTAACAGAGTTTCACGAAAAAACACCACCACCACCCGAACCAGAACCAATACC
>JAHDBT010000008.1:22469-39856 GCA_020630215.1 Bacteroidota bacterium | reverse complement strand
GAACCAATACCCGAACCAATTCCAGAGCCAGAACCACAACCTGATACCTTAGTAAAAACACCTACCCTACCTGACGTAGCCCCCGATGCTTTGGAGCAAATAGAATTGCGCTACAATAACCGAAATATCCCAGCAGAACTAGGTGACCGCAGGGTGCGTTCTAGTAAACGTCTTACCTTAAATAATACCGAAATTGACATACAGGTATGGGACGAAGAAACCGTTGATGGCGATACTATTTCCTTGTTTTTTAATGGCGAATGGCTCCTTAAAGAATACGGGCTGCAAAAGAAAAAGAAAAGTATTAAAGTACAAGTAGATCCTAATGGCGATAATTACCTCATTTTATATGCTCACAACGAAGGAACAAAACCACCTAATACGGCCGCCCTTATTATTTATGATGGCAAAAAAAGACGTAAAGTAGGATTGAGTTCGAGCTTGAAGGATTGCGGGGCAATTAATTTCCAAGTGAAACAACCAAAATAGGTGGGCTGGTATTGGGGATTTGGTATTGGGTATTTATCTGCAATTAAAAAAATGATTTCCTACGATTGTGACTATAAGGAATGGGCTTGTGTATATAAATACGCTATAACCAGTTAAGACAATGAATGAGACTGAAATCAAAGAATTACTAAAATCAATCTATCCCCACCTTGAAAATGTTGCGCTTCGGTATATTGTAGATGCTGCTAATTACATAAAGCAACCTAAGGGTACAAAATTAATACGAGCAGGAAAAAGGCATCGCTATTTTTACCTCATTGTAGCGGGTAGCGTTAAAACATATTATTTAAAAGACTCCAAACAAGTATGCTCCTGGTTTGCTTTCAAAAATGATATAGTGACTACACTAACTAGTATTGTTACCCGAAATCCTTCCAGTGAAACAATTGAGCTTTTGGAAGATTCCGAATTAATTCAATTTGAAACGGAGTCGCTCATAAATTTGGCAGCATCTAATTTATCTGCTAGTCACTTGATGACTGAATTGATTACCGAACATGCGACCTTTCTCGAAGAAAGACTTTATCTATTACAGTTTATGTCAAGCAAGGAAAGGTATGATGCGCTAATTGAGCGTGCGCCCGAGGTATTACAGAAAGTTTCCCTTACAGACATCGCCTCTTTTTTAGGAGTGAGTAGAGAAACGGTAAGTAGAATTCGGGGCAAGAAATAGTTTTGTGATATATGTCACAGGAAAGCGGTTGTAGTTTTTCTAATTTTGAATTTTATTTCAATATCCATATCGGATGGCTCAATAAAATTCAAAAAGTGAAAAATTTAAATATAATTTTATTTGCACTAGTAGTACTATTATGTACCGTTTCTTGCAAAAAAGAAGAACCAGCAGTTACAGCCTGTTTTACACCTTCGGTAACCGAAGCAAATGTAGGCGATGAAATAACCTTTACAAACTGTTCTGAAAATGCCATCAATTACACTTGGGATTTTGGAGACAACAGTTCAATTATTACCGATGAATCTCCTAAACATACTTACACCGTAGCTGGAGAATATATTGTAGAAATGGTGGCTGCCAATGACAACAGTACAAATACTACTTCGCAAATAATAACAATAGCAATCACATCACCCCCAACTTCTTTTGAAGGAAATGTAATTATTGTTGGTGCTGGGGCGGCGGGTTTGGCGGCAGCAAAAAAATTGGAAGAAAAAGGGATAAGCTATCTCATTTTAGAAGCTACCGATCATTATGGAGGTAGAATACAAAAAAATGATGAATTTGCAGATTTCCCAATTGACCTTGGTGCCGAATGGATTCATACCGATAAATCAATATTAAACGAATTAATAGGTCAGACAGGAACAGAACCTGATGTTGAAACTATTTTATACCAACCAACAGATGTTTACGAATTTGATGGTACTAATTATGAGCAGATTCCTGTAATCTTTATGGAAGCTTTTTATGCAGATTACTTTAAAGAATATAAATTCAAGAATACCACTTGGTATGATTATATCAGCGAAAATTTTGCTCAACCCGTAGAACAGAATATCGTGTATAATGCCAAAGTGAGTACCATCGATTATTCTGGTGAGCAAGTTACAGTTACTACAGAAGATGGAACGGATTATCAGGCTGATAAAGTAATTTCTACCGTATCAGTTGGTGTATTAAAATCTAATTTCATCAACTTTATTCCAGCACTTCCAACCGCACAAATAGCTGCCATAGAATCGATTGAATTTCTCCCTGGACTCAAATTGTTTATGAAGTTCTCCGAAAAATTCTACCCAGATGTCATTACCTGCGAAACACCTACTGGCGAAAAAACCTATTATGACGTGGCGTATCATAAAGAAGCAAACGACCATGTTTTGGGTTTATTATCAACAGGGACCTCTACACAAGCATATTACCAGTTAGCCAATTCCATAGTTGATGCTGTATTAGCAGAATTGGATGGTATTTTTGATGGAGCAGCCTCCCAATTCTATACAGGAGATTATATTTTAAAAGATTGGGGGCAACAAGTAAGTACATTGGGTTCTTGGACAAGCCCCCAAGAGGTTTGCCCAGAAGATTTAAAGATTTCTCCTGAAGAGAAAGTCTATTTTGCTGGAGCAACCTTCGGTGCAGTTTTGGATGTCGATGATACAAGTAATATACGTGGTTCCGTACAAGCTGCCATATTATCTGGATATGATGTTGTTGATAAGATTACAGAGTAAATAAAATGCTGTCACTAATACACTGTAACATAAATTTCTTAACATTTTGACTGGCTCTTTTTGCACTATACTTCGTTGCAAATGCTCACTGTAGCTAAGGCTACGCTTGCGCTTTGCGCCTCGTCTAGCACAAAAACAGCTCACTCAAAATCGCAAGAAACTTAAATTACAGTGTACTAACCCACCGCAGTTGTAAATAATTATAAAAAAAACAATATTTAAATATGAAGCTATTTCATTTATCATTACTACTTCTAGTTCTTATTTTTTTAAGCCTCTTCTTTTCTGGGTGCTTCGAGTGGGCTGCTAGAGCTGAAAGCAAACTCCCAAAAGAAACCGCATTACATAAAACCTATAACTATGGAGGGAAGGTAATTATAGTTGGAGCTGGAGCTTCTGGCTTGGCGGCAGCAAAAGTATTGGAACAGAACAACATTGAATACCTAATTTTAGAAGCAACCAATAGATATGGAGGAAGGCTAAAAAAGGACACAAGCCTAGCAGATTTCCCCATAGATATTGGAGCTGAATGGCTTCATAGTGCTCCTATTGCTTTGAACAAATTAAAAGGAAAACAAGGAGAAGAAATTGATGAAGAACTCATTCCTTATCATCTGAAAAATACAGGAACCTGGGACGGAAAAGAATACAAGGTCAGTCCTAATTGGCAAAATAATTTCATGTACAATTTTATGCCAGAGTCTAAATTTAAAGAGACCACCTGGTATGATTTTGTTGATGAGCATATTGCTAAAACGGTAAAACATAAAATTGAATACAATTCTCCTGTCAGTGCCATTGACTATTCAGGCAATAACATTATCGTTACAACCAAAAATGGAGATACTTATGAGGCGGATCGGGTTCTGGTTACTGTCTCCATTGGCGTTTTAAAATCTAATATGATCACCTTTACGCCAGAAATGAATAAAGAAAGGAAGCGGGCTATCAATTCCATCACCTTCCATACTGGAATTAAAGTAGTCATGAAATTTTCTGAAAAATTTTATCCTGATGCCGTTGCTTGTGAAGTAGAAAACGGAGAAAAGGTATTCTATGATATTGCATTTAAAAAAGATGCTCAAACCAATGTATTAGGATTTTTATGTGTGGGAGACGAAACTCAAAAGTATTATAAGCTTAACTCTGAAGAGGAAATTATAGCTAGCTTAATCGGCGAATTGGATCAAATGTTTGATGGGAAAGCTACCGCATCCTACTCTGGAGCTTATATTATAGAAAAATGGGGGCAATATGAATATACGCAAGGCACTTGGACACAAGCCATACAGGAAAAGAAATCTCACATCAAGGTTATTAGTCCACCTTTGAATAAAAAGGTTTATTTTGCTGGGGAGATTTATGATACATACCAACAAATGGGTGTGCCAGGAGCTATTCTGTCTGGATATTATGCTGTTGACAAAATATTAACTGATAAATGAAAAACTGGCTATTTGCTCGCATAACTTAATTGCTAGTTCACCTAGGTAAAGGGAGGTAATGTAAAATTGCCTCCCTTTACTTTTTACTGAACCGAACAACGGCTAAAATTGTAGTATTACTAAATACGGTTAACCCCAGCAAGTATCTTTTAATTACGACTATTTGGACAAACTAGAAACTTGCGAAAGCAAAACACTTGTCCACTAATTAATGCAGTATTTACATGAAAGAACAAGATAAAATTCCATCGTCGAAAGTAAAGCGGGCTACCCGATTTATGCGTACAGGAATGAAAGTAGGCGGCAATTACATTAAGCATTTTGCAAAAAAGGCGGTCAATGCCGAAACCTCTAAAGAAGCTCTCGACAAAGCCAATGCCGAAGACATTTACGAAACCCTTAGCGAACTAAAAGGCAGTGCCTTAAAAGTAGCGCAAGTATTAAGCATGGAACGCAATGTGCTTCCCTCCGCTTATGCCGATATTTTTTCGTTGGCGCAGCATGATGCTCCGCCTTTATCGGGACCCTTAATTGTAAAAACGTTTAGGCAGTATATTGGCAAATCGCCTTCCGAATTGTTTGATACGTTTAATAGCAAAGCCACTCATGCGGCCTCTATAGGACAAGTACATGAGGCTAGTAAAGATGGACAAAAGTTGGCCATCAAAATTCAGTATCCAGGAGTGGCAGATAGTGTGCATTCTGATTTGAGAATGGTGAAACCTTTTGCACTTCGTTTACTCAACATGAAAGAAAAAGAAGTGGCTCCATTTTTTGAGGAGGTAGAAAACAAGTTACTAGAAGAAACTGATTACGAACTAGAATTAAAACAAAGTTTGGAGTTGAGCAACGCTTGTAAGCACCTCCCAAATCTTACCTTTGCCGAGTACTACCCCGAACTCTCCTCGAAACGCATTTTAACCATGAAATGGCTCGATGGCATTCCGCTAGGCACTTGGATAAAAAACAATCCTACACAAGCGCAACGCAACAAGGTAGGGCAAACCCTTTGGGATTTTTACTGCTACCAATTGCACGTTTTGCAGTATATGCATTCCGACCCACATCCTGGTAATTTTTTAGTACAAAAAGATGATACGCTTGGCGTGCTCGATTTTGGCTGTTCTAAAAAAGTACCCTATCCTTTTTACCGCAATTACTTTGACCTTACCGTTCAAAACATCTTCCAAAATCCTAAAGAGTTGGAAAAGCGGTTTTTATTTTTAGAAATGCTTTATCCTGAAGATACCCAAAAAGAGAAAGATCTTTTTGTGCCTATTTATATGGATATGATTGGCATGTTGGGCGAACCATTTAACAGCCCCCAATTTGATTTTGGCAATGATGCTTACTTTGATAGGTTGTATGCTTATGGAGAAAAAATAGCTAGGATGCCAGAAGTGCGTAAATCGGGGCGGCCACGAGGTAATAAACATGTGCTGTATGTAAACCGCACTTTTATGGGTTTGTTTAAATTGCTAAATGAGTTAAAGGCGGAGGTACAAACCAATGCGCCACATATTAAGGAATGGAAAAAGAAAACCCTTGGGTAACCAAGTTTTTTTTTTTTTCATTTAGCCTTCCTACTCAGCAATGAGAATCAAGTACTTTAGTTATAATTGCATAAGGACTATTTGCTATGGGAGTTTTATAGGTAATCGAAGCCGTCTTTCTACCTAAAGCGAAGCGCACTTTATACCTTCTACTACCATTTAGCTATAACACAAAAACGCATAAAAACCAATGATTTTTATGCGTTTTATTTTTTAGTATGTTTAGTCGAAACTGTTTATTGTGCTTGTTGGTGTTTTTATAAAACAAAAAGTAATGGATAAGATCAGCCTTGTTAGCGTATAACAAAAACTGATGGGCAAAAAACGGATGAAATAGGACAGCAGGGATTAATATCTTCTGTCACGGTTATTCCAACCGCCTCTACCACCGCCGCCACCGCCACGGTTTTCTTCACGAGGACGTGCTTCTTTTACTACTATGTTAAAACCATTAATTTCTTGGTCGTTTAAACCATCAATAGCTTCTCTTGCTTCGTCGTCGTTAGCCATTTCTACGAAACCAAAACCTTTTGAGCGGCCCGTATCACGGTCGGTAATAATTTTAACGGAGTCAACTTCACCATAACCTTCAAAAAGTTCGCGTACTTCGTGTTCCGAAGTTTTGAAGTTTAACTTTGCAACAAAAATGTTCATTTGAAAAAATTTATAAGAATGGAAAAAACGAGTGAACCTAAAGCAGTCATAGTTGTATTTGATAATGACTTTTCATCAGATTACTCTATTTAGATAAATACGGTATTTGTAAAAACAGTATTCTTTTTGGGTACTGATTTATTAAATACGATTAACAAATGTAATCAAATTTATCGTAACTAACAGTAGCTTAACACAAAAAATTATAAATACTTGTACAAATATCTTGCATAAGGCACTAATTTACCTCCTTAACGCTACTTGGTTATTCTCTTTACGCTTCCTTCATAATAAGTAAGCCAAGTTAAATATTGAGGGTTCTTAGTATCGTTTAAGTCCTTTATTCGTCTGAATATCGTGAAAGTAGTAAAAAGATTTTGCTAGTATTAGTAGTGCATAAAAAAAAGGATTAATTTCGCAACCCGAATTCAATTCTTATGGAATGGCAAAAAATAAATAACCACTTTTCACCATTCCTTTTCTATTATTCAAATTAAATCATCCATGAACACTTCTGTTTCTGTGCAGCGATATTTATCACTCATTAAATTCAGTCATACGGTATTTGCTTTACCCTTTGCTATTATTGGTTTCTTTTTAGCAACTCGTTACTTCGATTATTCTTTTTCGTTGTATAAGTTGGTATTGGTTATTTTATGCATGGTGTTTGCTCGTAGTGCAGCCATGGCTTTTAACCGCTATATCGATAGAGACATTGACAAGCAAAACCCTCGTACTGCCCAAAGAGAAATTCCGGCAGGCATTGTTACTGCCCAATCTGCTTTACTATTTACCATTGGCAATTCTATTGCTTTTGTAATAAGTGCCTTTTTGCTTAATAACTTGTGTTTTATTTTATCGCCTATTGCCTTACTCATTATTTTAGGCTACAGCTATACCAAACGTTTTACGCCGCTGTGCCATTTTATACTTGGTTTAGGACTTGCCCTTGCACCCATAGGTGCATTTATTGCGGTAAGCGAACAGTTTCATTTATTTCCGATACTGTACGGTTTGGTGGTTTTACTTTGGGTAAGTGGTTTCGATATTATTTACGCTTTACAAGATAAAGAGTTCGACCAATCCTTACAACTACACTCTATACCAACGTGGTTGGGTAAAAAAAATGCCCTGCGCTTATCTATCGCCCTACATATTTTGGCTGCTAACTTAGTTGTTTTAGTAGGAGGTTTGGCTGGTTTTGGCATTTGGTATTGGATGGGCACA
This sequence comes from Bacteroidota bacterium, assembly GCA_020630215.1. Classification (GTDB taxonomy): domain Bacteria; phylum Bacteroidota; class Bacteroidia; order Chitinophagales; family UBA2359; genus JAHDBT01. The sequence goes on along the minus strand of JAHDBT010000008.1, from coordinate 32,274 downwards.
ACGCTGTTTATTGGTTTGCTAATTTACCAACACACGCTTGTAAAGGTAGATGATTTAAGTAGGGTAAACCTAGCATTTTTTACAACCAACGGATTAGCAAGTGTTGGTTTCGCCTTTTTCGTATTGCTAGAACTGTTTTTTCATTTTTAACAGCCCTATTATTCCACACCACCAACTACCTATTATCAAAATGGCGAAGCATAGCCGTTTCAAGTACCTTCTACTAAACACCATGTACTAAAACAACCCAATACCAAATATAATACAATGGATTCGATAACCCAATTTGCATTAGGGGCAGTAATGGGCGAGGCAGCCCTCGGCAAAAAAATTGGCAATAAAGCTATTTTATGGGGCGGTTTAGCTGGCACTATTCCCGATTTAGATGTGCTGTTTTTTCCTTTTATGGACCAGGTAGCGCAACTGTCTTTTCATAGAGGCATCACCCATGCCCTCATCTTCTCCTTTATTATGGCTCCCATGCTAGGATGGCTGTTTGCCCGCTGGTACAAAGGCGATGCTTCCAACACCACTTTTAAGGATTGGTTCTTACTTTGGTTTCTAGGATTTTTTACCCATACGCTTATTGATGCCTTTACGGTTTACGGCACCCAACTCCTACTCCCCTTTACCGATACACAAGTAGGTTTTAACAATATTTTTATTGCCGATCCGCTTTATACCATTCCGCTATTGCTCAGTATTCTTATTTGCCTATTTATAAAGCGGCACAAACCTAGTAGACGTTTTTGGAATTATATGGGCATTGGCATTAGTACCGCTTATATTTTATTTACCTTTTTTGCCAAGCATCAATCTAATAAAGTTTTTGAAGCTGCCCTACAACAAAAAAATATTCCCTACACTCGTTTTATGACGGGACCTACGCCGCTTAACAGCATTATGTGGTACAGCGTTGCAGAAGTAGAAGATGGTTATTATATGGGTTTATACTCTTTGTTAGATAAAAACAAAGAGGTAGATTTTTATTATTTTGAACGCCAAGATTCGCTAATAGCAGATATAAAGCACGAACATGCGGTAGAAAGAGTACTGTGGTTTTCTAATGGCTATTATATTGCTCGCAAAGTAAATGGCAAACTAACAATGTATGTGCTAAAATTTGGGAAGGTACTGTTTTATCAACCTACCGAAGATTTTATTTTTTCGTTTACTTTTAATCGTAAAGAAAATGGCGAGCTAACCTTTAAAGAAGAACACGAACGACCAAATATGGATATGGCTGCTGCCTTTAAAATGTTTTGGCAAAGAATTAAAGGTGATGAAAGTATGATGCTGGAGGAAAATTGGTAACAGATTGCCTTGTTTCCTAAATATATCCATCACTTAAACACCTAGTATTTTTCGGCCTGTTCATCTGGTCTATGAAAGAGGTTGACAGCAAACTGGGAGACTTGTATTTCTTCCCATCTAAGCTACCTGCCCGTATTGATTTGTATTGCTGTTAAGGTCTTTGAGCATTAACAAGCCTGCCAACTCAAAATGATAAGGGAAACGTACTAGGTTGCCTTTGTTTACGTATAGGTGGCAATAAGTAGTGGCTAAATCGGTAAAACCTACCTGTAATAAGCCGTTAAACTGTTGTACTCGGTGTACATCTTTTACCAACTCGTTTCCATTTAGTTTTTGCGACCAGAATTCTACATCTCCTTTAAAACCAAAATAACCATCACTCACCCCATTGCTACCTTCGTAAGAAGCATCGAGTTCTTCAATATCTCCCCTACAAGGCAAGGCGGTGCATACAATTTGGTTGGTAAAAAGAAGGTCTTTACTCATTTCGGGTTCGCCATGTGTTTGTAGTACGGCAAACAAAATGTTGCCATTGTAGTAGTCGTTCAACATTTGACTTAGGAAAAAAGCATCGAGGTGATTGTACTCATTGTAAGGCACAATGGATTGGTAAAAACAAGCTTTTAAAAAAGCATCTTGCTCAAAAGGTTTTATTTCTCCTATGTTTAACAGGCGTGCAAACTCGCAATAGCGGTCGTACTCTACTTTGTTATTACAAAGTTTTTGGTTCATAAAGGCTCTGTACTCATGAGGCGCAATCATAGGCGGTATTTTAGAAGGTAAAGTATTACATTATATGCTTTGTTGCTAGTGTCTTACAGTATAAATATAGGCATTGGGGTTGGATAGTACTAATAATACAAAAATTTGGCCATTTTTGTTTACGTTCATCCGACAATTAACGAAAAAGGAGATTTTTTTTACTTAGTGGCTTGTTAGTAGCAGTCAGTCTTTTAGCGGTCAGGGGTCAGAACATTCGCTGCGCTCATTGTCAGCGGTCAGTTTTTATAGGCTGGCGATTGTTTTAGCGGTCAGGGGTCACATTTCCTTTAACAATGCTAGGCTTTCGTCTTCTTTGTTTCGCATTTCCGTTTTTTGTTCGGGGGTTTTATCGCCATAGCCTAGTAGGTGTAGGGTTCCGTGTGCCATTACTCGGTATAATTCTTCCTCGGTGCTTACTTGGTAGGTTTGGGCATTTTCGATGATGCGCTCTAGGCTAATAAATATATCTCCTTCTATTTGGGTGGCTCCTGTTTCGTCTTCGTCGGAGTTGTCGAAGGTGATGACATCGGTTAGGGTGTCGTGTTGTAAGTAGGCAACATTCATTTTGTGTAGGTACTCATCTGAGCATAAAATAAAATTGAGTTCTACTAGTTGGTATTGGCAATTTTGAATGAGGGTATCTAGCCATTTTTGTAGGCGCAAAGGATGGGATATTTGGTAGGTAATGGGTGCTTCTACATGAAAAAAGATGGGTATTTTGGTGGTAGGATTAGGCATGTTTTTATTTATGTATTTGTATTAAACAAAATATCATCAAATTTAGTTTTAAAAAATAAATTATAAATCATATTTAGTAAAGTTGACAAAAGAAAATGACTTATTATTGTTTACAATTAACTGCTACTTACATTCACAATTTCATTCTTCTTATAAAGTTCTGGTAAAAATTTCGATTTTATTCTAAATTGGCTTCTCTTTTTTATCTTGGGTTTGGTAGACATATTTTCCAGCTTTATTCCAGGGTCGTAATAAATATTCCCTATGGCCATTTGTGCGAGGAATAGTTGAAAATCTGTTCCCGTCCCTAAAATAATATTATTACCATATTTATACCTTCTATTCTCCTTAATTTCCGATAAAGAAGGAACATAACAAGCTTTGTCGTGTTTTCTATTCCAATGTAACAGCATAGAAGCAAAACTCCAAGATGCTGTTTCCTTATCGTTTTTGTCCATTAATACAATTCTACCGTTTGAGTTTCTAATTTTTCCAGATGCTTCATCAAAGCCAATTAATAGTAGTTTAAGATTCGTTGTTTTGTGGATTATTCCAGCTTTATGTACGCCCCCAAAATTCATTCTATCAGGTCTTCCCTTCTTGTCTTTATAGCCATAAGTTTTAATAAAATATTCTGCACCTTTCGTTTTATACAATCCGTCAGTAGGTTCTGGTGTCATTAAGGTAATAACAGAAGCATCGATTTTGTCAAATCGTTTTACCCCAAATTGTTTAACTTCCCAACCCATAAAGTCAGGCTCTGAATATCCATTTGGTGCAACTCCCAATTCCGCTTCCAATGTATAACCACCACAATTTGAGGCATTACAGGGTAGTATATTGTGGTCGGTATCAAGCCTTTTTGAATCTATCCATCCTAAATTATAAATTCTACTTAACTCACCAAGCAATATATTGCGATTATTAACAGCTTGTGGCAATTCTATAACCCTAAATACCCCATTTTCAGGTAAGTCATTCTCCTTTTCAAATTCTAGAAATAATTGAGATTCAGGGTGGGTCACATAGCCTAAAATTTGTCCTTGATTGTTAACAGAAATGAATAAAAGTCTATTTGCAAGTCGTTGAGTCATAAGTTTTGAAGGAGCATTTTTACATCCCAAAAGAAATCCTGAAAAACGAACTTCGGGATATTTAGGGTATAAAATCAACTGAGCTTTTGGTGCTGGAAAAATATCACCTTCATCAGTTAACCAAGCAAAATTTATGGAAGCCTTAAACCTTTCTCTTTTCCAATCTCCTGCATCAACTGTTTCTATACTTGAAATAGGAAGAACGTTTATTATCTCAAAGTTACCACCAAAATAAACTTGATTTTTCGAGTTGTCATTTGGAGCAAGTTTTTTTATTAGGATTTCTTTGCATCCATTATTTGCAAATAGCAGCCTTAGCTTCTGGAGATTCATGAATTTTATTTAGTTCTTTAACTAGATTTTTACCAACTGCCTGAATCAATGGCATTGCAACTGAATTACCAAATTGTCTGTATCCTTGATTGTCTGAAACTGGAATAATAAAATTATCGGGAAAACCTTGAAGTCTTGCACATTCTTTTGGCGTTAGCCTTCTTGGGTTTTTACCTTCTTGAGGTATCAATATTTCGGCTCCATCCTTATAATACCTTGCACTTAAAGTTCTCGAAACACCATCTAAATTAGCTAAACCAAATCCGAACCCATTTCCTTTAGCTTGGTGTTTCTTTTTATATGCTTGTAAATAATTCCAAAGCTTATCAGATAAAGTATATTTATCATCAACTATGGGTTCTAAAATATCTCTTATTGCTAATTCAACATTTTTCGGTTTAGGAAATTCAAATTGTTCTTCACCTTTGAAAACCATTTTGTCAAAACCAACAATTATTATTCTTTCTCTATGTTGCGGAACATAATACCGAGCATCCAACACCTTATGATGAATAGAATATCCTAACCCAGATAGCGTTTCTGTTATTACCTTAAAGGTTTTCTTTTTGTCGTGAGAAACAAGGTTTTTCACGTTTTCCAACATAAAAACCTTTGGTCTTTTATGTTCAATAATTCTGGCAATGTCGAAAAATAATGTTCCTTGTGTCTTATCTAAAAATCCATGCTGACGACCTAGTGCATTCTTTTTTGAAACTCCTGCAATTGAAAAAGGCTGGCAAGGAAATCCACCAAGCAAAACATCGTGGTCAGGGATTGCCGTTTCTGATATTTTGGTAATATCTCCAAATGGCACTTCTCCAAAATTTGCTTCGTATGTTTTTTTTGCAAACGAATCCCATTCACTCGAAAACACACACTTTCCGCCATTCTTTTGATAAGCCAATCTTATTCCACCAATTCCTGCAAACAAATCTATAAACTTAAAGGTGGGTTTCTTAGGTGATGGAAATGGAATATCCCATTCAAAAGGTAGATATGTTTGAAAACTTGGTTCTTCAACTATATTTAAGTTCTCGTGCAGTTTAGTTAAGTATTCTTGCGCTCTTGGTTTATAATATTTAGAAATACCATTTTTGTGATTATGGAAATAATGTGTTAGATGAGCCATATCGTCTGTCGTTTTTTTATTAATGACGAAGTTCAACTTTTTCCTTATGTCCGAATATTTTCTTTTCATTTAATCTTTTTTTAGCTTGTTTGGCATTTGAAATTCGATGCACTTTACTCTTTCTTATGTTACAGTAAAAATAGATTCTGAACATTTATCTTAATAGGCTTCTCTTGCAAACTTATCTGCAAAAAATTAAGTCTCTAATTCTTTGCACTTCAATTTCAAAGAGTACTTTCAATTTTCTGGTTTTAGATTTCGAGAATTTTTGGCTTCCATTTTCAATGCGGCTAATTGCATTTACATTGATTCCGATTTTAGCGTCAAACTCCGTTTATGTCCATCTCCGTTGTTCTCATTCTGCTGTTATAAAGTGTCCAAAACTTATCATAATTATGATTTGGCTCGCTTTTTTAGCAAAAATAAAAACTATTTGCGAATTTCGGGTTAAACTGGACGTGTTTTTTTAGAATAAAAACCAAAGAAGCATTTGTATTTACAGTCTAGGCACAAACAAGCCACCATTTTAAAGCACAACTATCTAATCAGCACGCTACCTAGTGTCCCCCAAAAAAAAGAACGAAGCTACTACATCTTTAGAAATGATGCAATAACTTCGTTTATTATTTTTATTTTTCAGAGTAGTAGTTGCTGCTTTTTTAAGCGTTCATTTTAAAGCCAATTTCTACTTTGCGCCCACTGTCCGAAAACTGAATATGGTCGGATAATTGTTGCATAATAAAAACGCCTCGTCCGTTGGGCTGGTCAATTTGTGTTGGTGAGGTTGGGTCGGGCAAATTACTGGGATTAAAGCCATCTCCTTCATCAATAATCACAAATTTTATCATGGTGGTTGATTGTTGTTGTAGCTTTACGACGACCTCTTTTCTGGGGTCGGATTGATTACCATGTAAAATAGAATTATTAACTGCCTCTGTAAGTACCAATAAGATATTGTAAAACAATTCGTCATTAATACGAAAGTTTGTTTTAATCTTCTGCAAATATGGCTCTATCTGACTGATATTCTCGGGCTTAGAACTCAATTTTAAATCAAATTTTTTAGTCATACTTCGTAGAGATTGTACCATAGTCTGGATTTAAGTGCTGAATAACGAAATAGTTAGTCATTAAAATAAACCTGTTTATTTTTTTGATAGTAATGAGAAAAAATACATACAATACGGTGCTGCTTTACTGTATCTACTTACTAGCTTTATTGTTAAAACAAACAAGTATTGAAAAAGTTAATAAAAGTTAGGTTTTTCTTTGAATACGAATATAGTCTTGCTATTGCAAGGGGGCTTTTATTTTGTTTTTTTTGGGGTTAAAAGATATTATGTTTGTTACAAACAAAACAGCCCAGCCTCCTATTCTAATAAATAAGAGACAGGGCAATTGTATTGTTTATTATTAGAAACTGATAGATTTGAAATATTGTTCCACAAGAGAACGATAAAATGGTTTAAGCGATGGCGGAACCGTTCTGTACAGTTCTATTTCCGACTCTCGTTTTTTCAAATACTCTTCAATTTCTGGTGGCATTTTACGCGTGCGTTGCTTGGCAGTTTCTGCTAGGCGTTTATCGTCTAATTCTCGTTGTTGTTGGGCTTTTTCAAACTTCAACAGTTTTTCCATAATGTTTTTCTGGCGTTGTACCATTTCGGCGGTAATGCGTTTGTTTACCAAGTCGGTTTCGGTTTCTTCCATTTCCTCAATCATCTTGCTAATTTCTCCACCGTCGCCTCCTTTGCCTCCTTCGCCATCTTTACCCATTTGTTCTAGGGCCTGACGAATAGCAGCTTGCCGTTGCGCCATTTGTGCAGCTTCTTTACTCATTTGTTTACCGCCAGGCATTTTACCGCTTTTCATGCCTTGCTCCATTTTTTTAATTTGGTCGTTTAGTTGCTGCTGCATTTTACCCATGCCTTTAGCACCTGGTTTGTTGCCTGGGTTTTGGCACATTTGGCTACCTTGCATTTGCTGCGCCATTTGCTGTTGCATTTGTTGCTGCACTTCATCCAACATCAATGCGAGGTTGTTTAAGCCCGTCATTATAAATTGTTGGTTGGTAGCACCATTGTTCTTTTTACGGTCTGCAAGTAGTTTAATCGCATCTTTCATATTACGCTTTACTTCTTTCAGTTCCTTGGTAATAAACGATTCTAACTGAAAAACTCGCTTGCTCAACGCCACCAAACTATCCTCTACAATTTCGGCATCGTCTTTAATTTTGTTTTGCTGTTGTACAAGGTCTACATATCTAGGCGTGTTAATATCAACAAGGGCAAGGTCGTCCATTAAATCCTCTTGATCCATAGATAGGTTAATGAGGTTTTCTAGTAACTGACGAATCGCTTGCATATCTTCTTCCTGCTGCTGTTGCTGCATTTGCATTTGCATCATTTGCATTTGCTGCGCCATTTCCTGCATTTTTTGGGCGGCATCTTTTTGCTCCTGACTTGCTTTTTGTGCTTTGCCTTGCTGCATTTCTTCCATACTGTTTTCTTGCTTCTCAGAAATATCTTCCTGCATTTGTTCTGTCTGTTCAGATATGTCCTCTTTTTTATCTAGCTCCTCTGCCATCTCGTCCAACTCTTTCATATCCTCTTTAAGGTCCTCAAATTTTTCGTTGAGTTCCTCTTGTTTTTCCTCTTCCTCTTTCATGTCGCTGCCTTCCTGTTCTTGCTCGGTTTCTTCGCTTAGTTCTTCTTGTTCTTCGGCAAGTTCTTCAAGCTTATCAATGGTTTCCTCCATTTTTTGCTCAAACTCAAGCTGCTTCATCAATTCTAACATACGGTCGAGGTCTTCTTCCATTTGCTCTTCTTCCATTTCAAAATCTTCCAGCTCTTCCATAATATCTTCCTTCTTCATTTCCTCCATCAAGTCCTCTAGTTTTTTCATGAGTTCTTTCATCTCGTCGGTCATTAACTCCTCCATCATTTCCTGCAACTTCTCGTATTTCTCTTGTGTTTCTTCCGAAAAGTCTTTGTACTCTTGTTGTTTTTCGAGGTTTTTGTCAAAGTTTTGCTGCACATTTTCTACTTGTTTTTGTAGTTTATTGTGCTGCTGAATTAGGTCTTCAATTTTGGCTTTATCTTCCCAGTCCAGTTCTTTTTTCTGGAGCATGTCTTCTTTCATTTCCTTAATTTCCTCTCTTAGCTCTTTGGCTTCTTCCACCATTGTTTCGAGGTCGTCTTTAATTTCCTCGGTTTGGGCTTCTACTTCGTCGTCCATTTCTTTAATGGTTGGCAATTCGTAGGTCATCATTTGGCTGCGGGCAGATTTACTTCCTGCTACACCATCGTTGTCCCAAACTTCAAAAAAGTAGGTAAGGCGGTCGCCAGGATTTAAGCCTAGCGTATTAAGGTCCCAAGTGTGGGTAAAGCTGGTAGCGGTTTTACTAGCTGCTTCAATAGGCAGTTTTTCGTAGTTGTTATTGCTTTTTCCTTTGGGTTCTATTTTGTATTTAAAGTATAAACTTTTAATGCCGTAATCATCTGAGGCATCTCCTAAGAAATAGAGGTATTTAGGATCGTTTTCATCTCGTTTTTCTTCGGCAGAAATGGTAGGATATAAATCGGGAATTACCGAAATATTGTAACTAATAGAATCGGCATTTTCAATTTGTTTGTTGCTTAGGTAAATGGTGTAAGGTATATCTTTACTAAAACGACGGCTGTACGAAAACAGCGTTTCGCCTTTACGTTCGGCAGGATTTAATTTTCCTTTAGAGCCAAATTTCACATTTACCTCATCCGTATTTTCTGCTTCAAAGCTCCAGCGTACTTTAGTACCTGCAGGCACAATCATATCGCCCGAGTTGCGTAATACCTCATCTTTTTTACCTACATAACTTGGGTAATCTAAGCTGGCATCAAAGCTCAACATGGTTGGCTTAGGGATTACGTTGATGGTATACGTTTTAGATTTTACGCCATCGGCTTCTAAGTAAAATTCGGTGGTTTTTTGTAGTTTATTAAATTTATAAGAAAACTCTGAAGGGCTTACTTTTTTAAGTTTATAGGGAAAATCCTTTACATAAACTTGGGCTTCATTAGGATAAACAAGTCCTTCCACTTTTACATCTATCGTTAAATCTTCGTACTGTACAACTTCTAAATCCTCGGCATTGCTTACAATAAATTTAAATAAAGCATCGGGTTCAAATTCTTCATCGTATTTAATTACCCGTTCGGTACTTGCGGTAATTAACTTAGGAGCTAAGGCTAAAATTCCGAATAAAAACAACAGCGGAATTAAAGCATATTTTAGGTACTGTTTATTTTTAGACAGGTTGATGGCACTCGTAAAAGGTACCAATTTGATGTCGTCTATTTTTTGGTCGATACTGGCTTCTATTAAGGAAGCGTCGGCATAGTTTTTAGATTGCTCTTTAAGTTGTAAAACGTTGAGCAATTTATCCTTTACGTTG
>JAHDBT010000008.1:0-22369 GCA_020630215.1 Bacteroidota bacterium | reverse complement strand
AAATTCAATATTTTAGAACGACAATGTACTGTTGAAACAATAAGGCAGCCTAGTTAAAACCAATTGCCTGTATTTACGTTATAGCAATATAAAAAAAAAGATGTGTAAATTGCCTGATCACATCAAAACTAAGCTTGCATAAAAAGCTATTTATAAGCCTACTGTTATATAGTTTTAAAAGCTTTAATTACTTGCTTAACCTCAAACGGACAAATTACTATAATTTAATCACTTATGCAAGATGCAAAAGTGGCGTTTATTGTTAATTTTTGTGAATTATTGGATGTCTGATGGCTTTTTTTTAGAAAAACATAGATAACAATTGACTTAAATGGGTGTTTCTATTTTAAAAAAGCAGACGGGTGGAGCTATAGTTTATTATTAGCAAATAGCGCAATACTAGCACACTTTTTAGTGCTACAAGTTTAATTTAGTGGGCTATTTGTTACCCTAAATGCGACAAAAAACGGGCCATAAAAATGGATACAACAATTGATTTGCTTATTAAGGATAATTGCTGGTAAAGACCGCATTATTGCTTACTAGGAACCTTATTTTGACCTAGGAAATTAATTGCGTACTGCCTTGTTATTTCTAGGCACTTTTTAGGAGGTCTGAGCTTGGTTTAAAACAGGCAAACTGTTAAACAAAAACATACAAAGCACCGACTATTTACGTACCTTTGTAGTATACATTTACCAAGCATTTTGCTAAAGCTATTTTCTCATGACAACAACAAAAAAAACAGCTACCAAGACCAACAAATATGGCAGTAGCAACGTACTGGACTTATTAAATGCCTACCGACAAAAAAAACCACAAATTGTATTTGAATGGCAGGATCTTGAAACAGACGCAGAAGGATGGGTAGTGATTAACTCTTTACGAGGCGGGGCTGCTGGCGGTGGCACTCGTATGCGTAAAGGCTTAAATAAAGAGGAGGTAACTGCCTTGGCAAAAATTATGGAAATTAAGTTTTCGGTTTCTGGCCCTGCTATTGGCGGTGCTAAGTCGGGCATTAATTTCGACCCTAACGATCCGAGGAAAGAGGAAGTGCTGAAAAGATGGTTTCAGGCCGTTACCCCTTTGCTTAGAAATTACTACGGTACGGGCGGCGATTTAAACGTAGACGAAATACGACATGTAATTCCCTTTACGGAAGATTTAGGTTTGTGGCATCCGCAAGAGGGTGTGGTGAATGGTCATTTTCAGCCTACTAAAAGTCAAAAGATACATTTAATTGGTCAGTTGCGACATGGGGTTTCTAAAATTATAGAATCGGATGATTATGCACCGAATACGCCAACCCAAAAATTTACCGTTGCCGATATGATGACAGGCTGGGGCGTTTCGGAATCGATTAAACACTGCTACGATATTTACCGACAAGATACCATTGAAGGAAAAAAGGTAATTATACAGGGATGGGGCAATGTGGCTGGTGCGGCTGGTTTTTACTTATCGCAAGCAGGTGCTAAAATTGTAGGCATTATTGATCGCAACCACGGCATTATTAAAGAAGAAGGACTGACTTTTGAAGAAATTAAAACGTTGTTTACAAGCAGAAACGAAAATAAAATTGATGCGAACTTTGAAGGCATCGAACCTTTTGCAAAAATTAACAAACGCATTTGGGATGTAGAAGCAGATATTTTTGTGCCTGCCGCTGCCTCTAAATTGGTTACCAAAGAGCAAATTGAACGCCTAATTAAAAATGGCTTAAAAATGGTTTCTTCGGGAGCTAATAACCCGTTTGTAAGCAACGATTTATTTTTTGGCGATACAGCAATGTATGTAGACGAACATTGCAGCATGATTCCTGATTTTATTGCCAATTGTGGCATGGCTCGCCTGTTTGCCTATTTAATGATGCAGGACATTGAATTGTCGGATGAAGGGATGTTTAATGATATTTCTTACACGATTAGAGAGGCAATGTTTGAATGTTATAAATACAGTACGGCTAAAACGAAGTTGTCGCAAACGGCTATTAGTATTGCTTTGAAGAAATTGCTGTAGTTTTTTAGTGGTCAGTAGTCAGACCGTTCGCTTGCGCTCACTGTCAGCAGTCAGTTTATATGCGAACGATTGGATGTTCGCTAACGCTCACTTTTTTAAGTGTCCCGTTTTCAGTAGCCAAGAGTCAGTATTATACGGACCTTTTCACAAGCCTGCTAATAAAAAACAGCAACTAACCTTTAATAAAAAAGTCAACAAGTGTTTATTGCTTGTTGACTTTTTTTGTTTGGATTAAAATAATAAGAAGGAAAATAGTATGGTACACAATGCGCTAAATGTCAACACTATAGGATAAACAATAAAAACTAGCAGTTGCTTAAAAAAGGTAGCAAACCAGTTTTGTTTGTATACCTTATACATCGACCAAAATAGGTATACTGTTAATAAGAGTATTATAAACGGTACGTATTCGGTCTCAAAACTAAAAAAGTAAGTGCTGAGAATTACTAATCCAAAAAACACAAAAAGAAAGGTGTGATAGTGCAGCCAAAAAATGAGGTGTTCTACATATTTTCGTCTTTTAAAGAAATACAACAACTTATTAAACAGGGCTAAAAACGGAATCATTAACAATACCATAAATGGGAAGGAACCGACTAAATAAGCGACAAAACCTCCTTCGCCATATTTGTAAATTTTAATGCTCTGCTTCATAATTTTTTCTGGCAGCGGAGTATTTTGATAGACATATGGATTTTGCACTTTAAAACTATCCATTACTTGTTCTACGGGATATTTTTTAGCTAACCGTGTTAAGTTTTTCATCGCTACCTTTATAGAATCTTTCGATAAATTTTTAGCGAAGGTAAAGGTTGTTCCTGTCGAGGAATCACTAGGTTTTTCATTAGTAGGGAGGATAATGGTAACAAGGCTATCGTTAGGCAAAGTAATGGTAGAAATAGTATCGGGGGAAACGTTTTTTTTTGCCTGAAACAAACTTTCTACCTTCCCTATTGTATTTTGATTTACGACTTCCTCACTCAGCATAAATTTAGAAAAAACGGCCACATACAAAACGCCAATCACCAAAAACATTTTAACTGGCGGCAAGTAGCTGGTGTGTTTACCTTCGATAAAAGCATTGCTTAGTTTACCGGGTCTAAATAACAGGTTGCCAATGCTGGTAAACAATTTAGATTCGATGGAAAAATAGGTGCTTATAAAATCGCCTACTAAATGCCTGATGGATACAATTTTGGTGGTATTTTCTTGCCCACAAGTAGGGCAATAGTTGCTTACCTCATGCTGACCAAAAGCATAATTACAGTTTAAACAATGGATATTTTTACGGCGTTTTTTAGGCACGAGGGGGAGGGTTTTGTTTTCAGAATGACAACAAATTTAAGCAATTATTAGTTTCTCTACCTACTACTAGCTTATACACTTTTGTTATTGCGGCGGATTTCTAGCAAGCCAACTTTCTAAATCACTCCAAAGGGAAGCAGTTTCTTGTTCGTATATACAGCGCATGATACCTGCAAATTCTCGTTCTTTGCGTCCTAGTTTTTCTATATCGTATAGGTAGCTTATATCGTTCTTATCATTAAACTGCTTTAAATAGTAAAGCATACTTTCTATTTTTTCATCTCGTGCATCAATTAATGAGGGTCTGTTTAATCCACAAGTTTTGATGGTTTCATATCCAATAACACTATTATTATATGGTTTAAGAAATCCAAGAATTTGCTGCTTATCTATTGTAAAATGTTCTACTGGATTTATAGATTCAAAGGGATTTAGTAATAGTGGAGTTTCTTGTAATTCTACTCCTTTGGTAATGGGTAAAATTCGATTTTGTAGAGGAAATAAACTTAATTTGTAGGCACTATTACAAATAGTACAAGCAAACAACCAATTATTCCAATTATAGGCGAGCCACCAATATCCTATATTGCTATAAGGCTCAAATTTACGTCCTTTTACATTGTTTAAAGGTTCGATTACAATTCCCCAATCTTTAGGATCATCGGATAAAGTTGTAATAGCAGCTTTAGAACGGTAGTGTTCTACATCCCCATAATGGCCTGTTGTTTTTCTTTCGCAGTAGGCACATTTGTTATATTGTGCAGCGGCAAAAATGTGCTTATACTTTTTCCAAAAACTTTCGTTAAAGATAAGTGTTTGCTGACTTGCGGCTATTTGTGTTTCTATTCTAGCAAGCTGAATCTGTGCTTTAGCATCAAAATCGGTTGGCTTGGTGGGGCGATTATACAGTAGCATTCAAATTTAAATTTTATTTAGTTTGGGGATTAATCGTTTGCGCTATTTTTTCTTTTAAGCTTAGTTTTTCGGTTGGCGTTAAAAAGGTAAATTCCTTTTTCATGTAGTTTTTCATCATTACCCTATACAACTCAAAAAAGGTTCTATCGGCATAAACGCCTAGTCGCTCATTTAATATTTTCTCTATTTCTTTTTTACGTTGTTCATTGCCTGTGCCGTTTTGCAAAAGGATTTTTTCGTACTCGTTCATTAATTCAATAGTTGCTTCATCAAAAACACTTTCTATATCGAATAAATCGCTGGTCATTATTTGGTCTATGCGCCAACCTCTTATGGATTGCGGATTGTTTTCTGCTACGATTTGGTTATTGATTCGTTTTAGTACAATTACATTCGCATCGGGCACTGCTTGTACAATTAAGGGGCTGTGCGAGGTAACAATAAACTGGGTTTGGGTAAAAATACCACTCAACCGTTTCATTAAGGTACGCTGCCATTTAGGATGTAGGTGTAAATCAATTTCATCTACCAAAACAATGGCTGGTTCTCCTAGCGGATTATCGCTATTGGGATAACGCTCAAACTGCCGTGCTGCTACATCTACCATCCATGCCAATGCTGATTTATAGCCTAGGCTGAGGCTTTTTAAATCTACCCATCCGTAGGGGGTTTCTACTTCTATGGTTAGGTTGGTTTGAGTTTCGGTAATGGCTTTTAATCTAAAATCCAATACATCTGGCAATAGTTGTTTAAGGGTTTCTTTTATTTGAACATAGCGTTTTTCTAGCTTTTCTTTATGTTCGCCAGTTGTGCTTTTAATGGCATAGTCCATTTCTAACAACCAAGCCTCCGCATTTAATAAAGTGGTATTGTCGTTAAATAAACTAGCCCCAGCATCTTTGTTTTTGGTTGCTGCTACAGAGCCTTCTCCCATACGGCGGGATGCGCCATAAGCATAAATAACAAGGGTTCCTATGTCATGTGATGTACATAAAGAATTATTGTCAAAAAAATATCCGTTTTCCAATGCATTATTTAACGAAGTAAAGAAACTTCCTCTAAAAAAACTTTTAATCTCAATAGTAGGGTAAGTTATTTTCTCTCGTAAAATACCCAATTTTACTAACAATGTTTCATCTCTACTAATTCTAGGAAAATATGTTGAACCTTTTAGATTTTTTTCTTTCTCCTCCCAAAATCCGCCCAACTCAGGTTCCATCCCCACCAAACATTGCAACAGCGTAGTTTTACCAGTCCCATTATCTCCTAAAATAACTGTCCATCTAGCAGGCTTACCATTTCCATCTGATAAATCTAGGCTTACGGTTTCGCCAAAACAGCGCACGTTTGCTACACTCAAATCCATAAAATAAATGGGTTCGAGGGGATCTTTGTTGCTGTTGTAAGTTGGATTATTTTCGTTTACTGTTGCCATAGATGGAAAAATAAGTCAATTTAAGCAATTATACAAACTTGAATTCAACAAAAAAAGCGATAAAGAGCATTACCTCCTTATCGCCTAGTATTTATTTTTTATTTGATTAGCACAAGTAATTAATCCCCTTGAACTAATAAAGTGTAGCGTAGCAAAACCGTCTCTACCAACTACTAACGACGCTTCACCATCTTCTTCGCTTGTCGCACCCACTTATCCCGTTTTACTCTGCCAGGGAAAAACTCGATGGCTTCGTTTACCTTATCCATATCCTCATCTGAGAAGTTGGCAATTTGTGCGAAGGTGTAAATGCCTAGGGCGTTTAGTTTTTCTTCAATAAAAGGACCGATACCTTTAATGCGTTTTAAATCGTCTTTTTGGCTCTCGTCGGCTGTGCCGATACGACCAAAATCAATCATGTTTTTACGCGCTTTAATGGCTTCTAGCTGTGCTTTCTTTTTCTCCTCTTTACTTTGAGGGTTTTGAATGCTCATTTTTTTAGCTCCCTCTTCGGCAGCAGCTTTGGCTTTAGCAGCTTCGTCAGCTTTGCGTTTCGCTTCGGCTTCCGCAGCGGCTTTCGCTTTAGCAGCTTCATCAGCTTTGCGTTTTGCTTCGGCATCTGCTGCGGCTTTCGCTTTGGCAGCTTCGTCGGCTTTGCGTTTTGCTTCGGCATCTACTGCGGCTTTCGCTTTAGCAGCTTCATCGGCTTTACGTTTCGCTTCGGCTTCGGCAGCAGCTTTTGATTTGGCGGCTTCGTCAGCTTTGCGTTTCGCTTCGGCAGCAGCTTTTGCTTTAGCAGCTTCATCCGCTTTGCGTTTCGCTTCCGCAGCTTCGTCGGCTTTCTTATCTACTTTAGCGGTTTGTTTTCCTTTGCCTCGTAAAGTTGCTAGTTCTGCTAGTAACTTTTTATTGTTACTTGCTAAATCGCTTACTTTAGTGTTTAAGCTTTTTATTTGTTTTTCTTTTTCTTCTACCGAGGTGATGTTGCCTTCGATATTGGCACCCATTTTATCTTTGTTGTTGGTTAAGCGAGCCAACTGATTGTTTAAGTCCTGGATGAGTTTGTCTTTATTGCTCACCTCCAGGTTTAAATCGTGCATTTTTACGCCTAACTGTTCTTTTTGCGATAACTCGTCCTTGTATTTTTTCTTAAACAAATCCAAAGAACCAATGGCACTTTGGTAATTGACTTTTTCTGTTTCGAGTGCCACAATTTGCTCTTGCATTGATGCAACCTCATTCTGCAAATTCATTTGTTCTTCTAGCAAGGCATCGTAATTTTCTTTAATGCCCGATAAGCTTGATACATCCTGCTTATAGTCTGTTAAGGTTTTGTCTTGCTCGTCCATGTTAACGGCAATTTCAAAATTATGATCTTTTAACAACGCATTTTTTTGTTGCAGTTCATCTAATTTTGCTTGTAGCTTTTGGTTGTCGGCTTGTATACTTCCTACATCCTGTTTGCTTGCTTTTAGGGCTGTTAGTTCTTCTCGCAACACATCGTTTGCCATTTTAGAACTTTGCAATTCGGCTTTTAGATTTTGCACACTAGGTTCAACAACTGTATCAACTAATCCTAGACTTGCACTTTCTTTTAAGTCCTTATTTTGCAATTGTGCATTGGTAAGGTTATCGGTTAGGTTAGTATTAGACTCGTTTAATTTACGATGTGCTAATAATAAGGCTTCGTATTCTCGTTCTAGTTGCTTGTGTTTAGGCACTAGTGCATCGTGTGCTTTTTTAATTTTTTGTAAAAAAGCAATATCGCCAGTATAGGTCGTTGTTGTTAATTCATTTTCGGCAACTTGGTTATTGAGTGCCTGGTTATTTTTTTCGGCATCGTATAACTTCGATTTTAGGTCGGCTATTTCGTTGCGGTAGCTATCCAATTTTAAGGCGTAGTTGTGCTGTTCTGCATCCGATGCTTCTAATATGCCTAGTTTATTTTTTTGCGATTCGATGAGGCTATCGTTTCGCTTGCTTTTATCTTTTAAGGCATTGTTTTCTGTTTCTAGCTGGCTAATTTGCAGGCGTAGTTTGTCTGCTTCTAACTCCATTTTATCCGAGCTATTTTGCAACATGACTAAATCGTACTTATGTCGATTTTTCAAGTCTTCAATAGCGTGTTCCATGTCGGTAATTACATTGCCATGCGCATTGCCTTTAGCGTCCCAATCAGCAAGTTCGGCTTTTAAACCTTCGTTTTCTCTGCTTAGGCGTTCTACGGCTTTTTGCAAATCGGTAATGAGGCTGTCTTGCTCTTGGTAATTGAAAGAGAGACTTTCGTAATCACCGCTTAATGTTTGCAATTGGTTTAGCTCGGCTTCTTTTTCTCTAATTTGAGCATTGGCACCCGTTAAACTCAACAACACATTTTTCTTCGCATCGTTGGCTTCCTCCACTTCCTGCTGTATCATACGGATACGCTCTTCGTAATCGGTATGGCGTGCTAAAGAAGAGTTATAGTTTTCTTCTGTAGCTAGTAGGCGGCTGTTTACTTCTTGCATTTCGCCACGAGTATCTTGCAAGAGTTTTTTGGTTTGAGCGTGTTCGTCTTTCTCTGCTTTTAGTTTTTTGCGCCATCTAAAGGCAGCACTCATTCTAGTGATAAGCCACACTAAAAAAGAAGTAACTAGTAGCATGAATAAAATCTCAAGTATGTCGTTAGTAGACATCTTTAACAAGTCGTTCCACAAATTGGTAAAAAATGGAGGCATATCAGTATTTATTTTTTGTTTTTATTTTTTGGTAAAGAGTTGGTTTTAATGGCTATTTAACTACCATTACTTAATAATCACTTCTACTCGTCGGTTAGCTTGTTTGCCTTTATCTGTTTTATTATCCTTTAAAGGTTTGGCTTCTCCTTCCGATGAGGTTTGTATTCGCTTCTTATCAATACCTACTTTTACAAGTAAATCTTTTACGGTATTGGCTCTACTTAGTCCTAGTTTTTTATTGGCTGCTGCTTCACCGTCGTTATCTGTATGACCTGTAAGCAATACTTTTTTCTTAACATCTTGCTTTAAAAAGGTTTTTACATCGCCAAAATACTTTTGCAATTCGGGGGTAACATTTAAGCTTGCGTTGCCCGATGCAAAATATAGCTTACGTGCTTTAACGGTTAAATCTTTTGCTAGGGTTTTATTAATTTGCATACTTAAATCAATACCGCCATTGTAAGTTTTATTATTAAATTTAAGCTGTTTATCTAATTTAGCTTCGGTAACAATTTGTTTATCTGCTACGCCTTGCGCCATTAATTTTTTCTTAATATCGTTGGCACGGGCAAGTCCTAGGTTATCAAATTTGGTATCATTTTTTTCGTCGGCTTTATAGGAACCAACTACTTTTAATTCTCGGTCTTTATTTTGTTTTAGGTAGTTGCCAATATCTACCATGCTTTTAGTTAAGTAGCCACTATAAGTTGGCGTGGCAGATGATTGGGTAATTTTAAATACATCTTGACTTTGGGTTACTATTTTAGAGCCATCCTTCAGCACAATGCCTTTATCTTTATTAGCGTTGGCATTTGCAGCGTTTTCTCCACTTTTATTGCTAATAAAAAATCCTGCACCACCGAGTACGGTATTTTTATCAAACTTAATAATTCCCGACTGTGCATTGGTTGTGATTCTATCTGCGGCAATACCTGCGGTTTTAAATTTTTCCTTTAGATGGTCGGCACGAGCTAGTCCTAAATTATCAAACAAGGTACTGTTTTTTTCTTCGGGACTAAAATAGCCATTAATGGCCATTTGCTTATTAGGATTGTTTTTTAGGTAGAGTGCTAAATTATTTAAGCCATCTTCAATAGGTTTATTAATAATGGCTTTAGCAGAGGATTTAGGAAATTTAATTTTATCCTGCACATTAACGACTGTTTTCTTACCATCTTTTACAATAAAGTAAGGCAAGTTTAAGGCGGCAGGCGTTTTTTTATCTGCTACAGCTACTTCTTTAGCAGGCTCTGGCGTTTTGGCAACTACTTTTTTATCCTCAAAAATAAAGGTAATTCCTCCTAGCAATTGCTCTCCGTCGTTCGGAATGGTATTGTCTAGTTTTCCTTCTAGGCTAAGTTGTTTAGTATCTACCCCCATTTGCACTAACTTTTGCCGTATTTTACTAGCCCTTGCCAAACCTATATTATCAAAGTTACTAGGTTTGGTTTCGTTAGCGGTATACGTACCCATAATTTGCATGGCACGTTTAGGATTTTGTTTAAGGTAGGTTGCCAAACTATTTAAGCTACTACTTACATCGGCATCAATGGTAGGAATGGGCGATGATTTGGTAAACTTAAAGTTGTTTTTAATGTTGATGAGTGTTTTAGCACCATCTCGTACTACTAAAGGAGGGATGTTAACAGCTACCTTTTTAGGGGTAGGCGTAACCTTTTCCTTTTTAGGATTGGTAGCGGTAGTAGTATTGGTGCTTTTTTTACCACCTGTTAATTGGGCATAATAGCTTTTAGCCTGGTCGGTTAAATAGCCACAATTACCATCTTTTACTTCACATACATACCAATAGGTAGAAAGGAAGTACCAAAATAAAAGTACTAAAATAAGTAAAAATCGAAATACTCGCATAGGGAAAGGTAGTATTTAATGGTTCATTTTTAAGCTGAATGAGTAGCAGAAACTAGTCTAGCTTATGTACTAGTAAACAAGGATGTATTTGTGACGAGCATTCATATATATGTCACAGGCACGTAAATGGTCATTTACTATTGCTAAAGGGAGTCGCAATAAATAAGGTATCCAAGCTAACGAGGCTATTTTTTCTTTTAGCAAGGCAAAATTTTTCCACATAGCAGTGCTACGTGGAAAAATTTTAACGCAGCAAAAAGGAAAAAGAGTCCGCCAGATGGGTAGATTATTTATTGTGGCTTCCCTAAATAACTAATTCGCACAAATATAAGCATGGTAAAGCACATTTTTAGAATTGTTTGCCAAGTATAGCATTTTTAAGCACTTTCTTTTTTTTGTGTTTAGCAAACTCACCTATTTGTTATTGCAGTATTTTAGAGGAATTCACTTTCTTCTAGCAAAAGCTTGACTAGTTAATTGTTGTTTCATAATTGGAAAATTACTGCTTATTACTTAATAGTAATAGCCTTAAATGCTTTTTTATTACACTAATTTTATTTTTTGAGAATTTAACTCTCCATTTTTTCTATAAAAACAGAAGCACACTTATATTTTAATATTTCATTTTATTTTACATCTAGCTAGTCTAGCCCATCCTATTATATATCTAAAAGGAGGTAATTTCTTTTAATGCTTTGTATATTTGTATAGGAGCTTTATTTAAAAAGCCTTATATTATTACAATTACTTGATGTTTCTCCCCTCCTCATAAGCCTGCTTAACCAAAGTAGCAGCTTGCTAACAAAAGGGTTATTTACTACTTGTCAATACTTGCATAAGTCGTTGAAAGGATCAATGTAAAACATTAGGTAATCTAATAATAAAAAGAAAGACTAAATAGCGAAAAACTGCTACGCCATACTCATCAAGCATAGATAAATATAACACTATCTTGACAAAATATCTTTCATTTATGTAGTCAAAGCATTATAAAACTCGTTAACTTGCATTAAACATTGGTTAATGACTAATGAATGTTGTGTTACATAAGTTAACAAAACTACTTTTTAATAGTAATTTTACTTGATAAAAATTAAAGAGCAATGGTAATGCATCGTTCAAGGCGATAAGTTACTGCTAATTTTTACCCTTTTAATAATCTTGTTCAACTAACTTTATGAGAAAGGACGATTTGGGAGACAGACTGCATAGGCAGGAAGCTTTAAACTTAGCTACCCAATTTGAAAATATGCTTAGGAATAATCAGTCTTGTTTTTTAGGACACGATGGTTATGAGCATTTAATAGAATACTACGAAGATTGCTTTGAGTTTTTAAAAGCAATGACGGTTACAGATTATGCCCTAGAACAACATCCATTTTCGGCTACTTTTTTGATTAAAAAAGCATCTCTTTTATACGAATCAAAAAAATGTACCGAAGCATTGGATTTGCTAGAACGTGCTAGTGTTTTGGCCCCTTCTGAGTTAGAGGTGTTTTTATTACAAGCCGAAATTTTTACGCACCTAGAAGAGTATGCCGAAGCACGAGACCTGCTAGAACAAGCATTGCACTATGCAGATAGAGAGGAAAAGGCAGATTTATATTTAGCATTAGCGGATGTATATGAAAGCTGGGATAATGACGTAGACGCTTACGAATATATACAGCAAGCATTAAGGTTACGCCCTTCACACAATGGGGCTTTAAGTCGTATTGACTATTACGTGAATCTTAACAATGACTTTGAAACAAGCATTTTACTCCATAAATGGATTATTGACCAAGACCCTTATTGCTACTTAGCATGGTACAACTTGGGCAATGCTTATTTTGGGCTAGAACTATACGAAAAAGCAATTGATGCTTATGAGTATGTAATTGCGATTAACGACCAATATGATTTGGCTTATAGAGATTGCGGGGAAGCTTATTTTGAACTAAAACAATACAACAAAGCTAAGGAGCAATACAAGGAAGCCTTAGATGTTGGCGAGCCTGATGATGAACTTTTTTATAATATCGGCATTTGTTGTAGCTATTTAAAACAATACAAAGAAGCTATTAGTTTTTTAATTCACGCTACCAGAATTAATCCCGAATATCATGAAGCGCATTTTCAAGCGGGCGAATGCTACTATGCCTTATTACAATTAAAAGATGCATTAGTGCACTACAGTAAAGCCCTACAACTAGATGGAGAAAACAATGAATACATTACCAAACTAGCTAAACTATACAGCGATTTAAACAATCATGAAATGACGGTAGCATTGTATCATGATGCGGTAGACATTCACCCAGAAAATAAATCGAATTGGATAAAATTGTTTGAAACCTATTTTAACCTGCAACTTTTTGAACATGCTACCGATGTGGTAAATACTGCCATCAACCAAATAGATAGAACAAGCGATTTGTTGTACTTACTTGCAGCTTCGCAAATGTCGTCGGGTAAAAAATACGAAGCAGTATACAGCTTGTCAGAAGCACTTACCATAAATTATCAAGAGCATCATTTATTTTTCGATTTAATGCCTCACCTATGTGGCAACCCTACCTTTTTTGCCCTAGTAGAACAATACCGAACAATTGAAGCGTAAAAAAATAACATTAAAATAGTTATCCAAATAAAAACTCCTATAAAATAAATATTTTTATAGGAGTTTTTTTATTCCCTCAACATCAAGGGTTTAAAAAAAAAAGCCTTCCCACTTACGCGAGAAGGCTAACCCTTACTAAACCCAAACAACTAAATTTGTATTTTAATAGCAGTGCATTTTGTTCTTTTTATATGCAAGCTACTGTAATTAATACGCTAAAATAAGAAAAATTGTTTCACCAAAAAGCTTTTTTTACAAAAAATAATTTAACAATATTCAACCATAATTCCTTGATAATTAACATTTAGGATAATTTGCTTACTATTTTACATATTTGTTAGCATCTTTTTTTACGGTAATGATTTTAAAGAGTTTCAATTTTATTCTTATTTTTTGTAATAGAAATGTAATAAAAACAACCTCCTTGTTATTACACGTAACTACTTGCATGGCCCATTAATAAATGCTGGCTATCTAAATCAACCAAATTTTATTCTATTTTTGCACTTCACCTTTGGTTATAGCTACAATGCACGAATTATTACAAGCTGTCTACACACAAGTCCTTCATTTAACTTGGCTCGAAATCATTGCTTTCGCATCGGGCTTAATTTACGTAGTACTAGCAGCACGCGAAAATGTGTGGTGCTGGGCAGTAGGATTAATTAATGTAATTGCCTTTTTTATTATTTCTATTAAAGCACTTTTTTATTCTGATGCAGGCTTACAGGTTTTTTATTTTGTACTTACCCTTTATGGATGGTATCAATGGGTGTATGCAAGTAAAACCAATAATCAGCAAAGTTTAAACATTACAACTACTAGTAATAACATCTGGATACGCATAATTGTTTTTATAACTATATCAACTTTACTACAAGGTAGTTTGCTCGCTGCTTATACTAATACCGATGTACCTTACTGGGATTCCCTCACTACCTCCATTAGTTTAGCAGCAACTTGGATGGTAGCCAATAAAAAATTAGAGAACTGGCTTTTATGGATACTCGTCGATCCTATTTACGTAGGCTTGTTTTACTATAAAGGTTGGTATTTGTCGAGTTTCCTATTTGCCATTTATACGCTTATTGCCATTGCGGGCTATTTTTCTTGGCGAAAAACTTATCGAAATTTAGCGTTGAGAGGATAGCACTTCGTAGTGAGTACGCTTTGCTGTTTCCTTACAAAGTGAAGGAGAGCTTGTGAACAGGTTTTAATTTTGCGTCGCTACAAAATTAAAAACAACAGCAATATACTGGCTTGTCAAACAGGTCAAAAAAACAATTCATCTTTTATTATAAAACCACATGTCGCAAATTTTAAAAAAACTAGCTGGGCAAACCGCTATTTACGGATTAAGTAGCATTGTAGGTCGTTTAATTAACTACCTCCTAGTGCCTATTTATACCCGTGTATTTGCTACAGGCGAGTATGGCGTTGTAACGGAGTTGTACAGCTATGTAGGTTTTTTAATTGTGCTATTTACCTACGGCACCGAAACAGCGTTCTTCCGTCATGTAAAAGATGCAAAAAATCCACAAAGCATATACAGTACTTTGCTCCTTTCTTTGTTATCTTCTAGTGTTTTAATGGTAAGTTTATTGATACTCTTTTCGGGGAGTATTGCCAACCTGTTACAATATCCACAACATATAGAATACATCATTTGGTTTGCCCTTATTTTAGGATTTGATGCCTTGGCTTCTATTACCTTTGCCAAACTGCGCTACGAAGAAAAAGCACTTAAATTTGCCGCCCTCAAACTCCTCAACATCTTTTTAAGCATTGGGCTTATTTTGTTTTTTTTAATAGGCTGCCCCAGGTGGATAGATAGTATGCCCTGGTTACATAACATTTATAACCCAGAAGTTAGAGTAGGCTACATTTTTATAAGTAACCTAATTGCCAGTGCCATTACCCTATTGTGTTTAGTACCTGAAATGCTAAAAACAAAATGGGAATTTGATACCGCCCTCTGGAAAAAAATGATGGTTTACGCCTTGCCGCTAGTAGCCGTAGGTTTTGCTGGCACCATTAACGAAATGCTAGACCGAGTACTGCTTAAACACCTCCTCCCCTACGATAATGCCACCAACATGGCGCACTTAGGCATATATGGGGCTTGCTACAAACTCAGCATCCTCATGACCCTTTTTACCCAAGCCTTCCGTATGGCTGCCGAACCGTTTTTCTTTTCGCAAGCCAACCAAAGTAATGCCCAAAAGGTATATGCCTTTGCCATGAAATACTACATTATTATTGCTGGACTTATTTTTATTGGCGTGCTGTTTTTCCTAGAGTTCATCAAACATTTTATTGGTCAAAATTACCACGCAGGACTCGTAGTTGTGCCTATTTTATTAATGGCTAATTTATTTTTAGGCATTTATTACAATTTATCCATCTGGTACAAGCTCATTAACAAAACCTTAATTGGGGCCTATATTGCTATTTTTGGTGCAGTAATAACCCTAGTACTAAACATTGCCCTTATTCCTACAATGGGTTATGTAGGCTCGGCATGGGCCACTTTAATTTGTTATGTTTTAATGGTTGTTGCCTCTTACCTACTTTGCCAAAAACATTATCCTATTCCGTACAACATTAAAAGCATGTTAGGGTATTTAAGTGCGGCGGTGTTGCTAGTTGTGTTTCATCAATTTGTTATTTTGCAACTGCCTACTACCATTGCTTATATTGCTCGTTTTGCATTAATTGGCCTTTATATAGGAGGCGCATTTTTCTATGAGAAAAAATCGGGCTTTAACATTCCGTCTTAAAAAAAATAAGCCTTCTCAAAACCCAAAACCCTGTTTGCTTTGTTGTATATTTGCGAAGCCTTCAACGGATTCCCGAATGTCGGTAAACAGACGTTTAAAAAGTAAGGAATTTCCGATAATTAGGGCGAACCCGTTTTAAATAAAAACAAAAATTTACCCCATCACCAACCACTCTATAACATGAAAATAGGTATTGTATGTTACCCTACTTATGGCGGTAGCGGCGTAGTAGCTACCGAACTAGGAAAAGCACTCGCAACCAGAGGACACGATGTACATTTTGTTGCTTACGAACAACCTGCTCGTTTAAGTCATTTTATGCAGAATGTATATTTCCACGAGGTAAGTTTTACCAACTATCCCTTATTTGCTTTTCCGCCTTACGAAACCGCACTCGCTAGTAAACTAGTAGATGTAGTACTGTTTCAAAAATTGGACATTATCCATGTGCATTATGCCATCCCTCATGCCTCTGCTGCATTTATTGCCAAAAAAATACTGCTAGAAAAAGGCATTAACATTCCCGTAGTAACCACCCTACACGGCACCGATATTACCCTAGTAGGAAAAGATGTTACCTTCTCCCCTGTTGTTACCTTTTCCATCAATCAGTCGGATGGCGTAACAACGGTTTCGGAAAGCCTAAAGGAACAAACCTACGAATACTTTGAGGTAACCAAAGACATAGAAGTAATACCCAACTTTATTGATTTGGCCGCTTTTAGAAAATACGACAAAGACCACTTTAAAAAAGCCATTGCTCCTAATGGCGAGCGCATTGTGATGCACACCTCTAACTTTAGAAAGGTAAAACGCATTGATGATGTGGTACATATTTTTGAACGCATCCTCAAAAAAACACCTGCCAAACTATTGTTAGTAGGCGATGGACCCGAACGTAAAAAAGCCGAACAATTATGTAGAGAACTGGCCATTTGCGACCATGTACTATTTCTAGGAAAACAACAAGCCGTAGGCGAACTTTTAGCCGTAGCCGATTTATTTTTAATGCCCTCCGAAACCGAAAGTTTTGGTTTAGCCGCCCTAGAAGCGATGGCCTGCGAAGTACCCGTTATTTCCTCTAACGCTGGTGGCTTACCAGAAATTAATCTACAAAACGATACGGGCTTTTTAAGCGATGTAGGCAACATTGAGGAAATGGCCATGAACGCCATCGACATTTTAAATACAGAGGGCAAACTGCAACAGTTTAGAAAAAATGCCCTTGTCCAAGCCAAACGTTTTGATATTGATGCGATTGTGCCGCTTTATGAGAATTATTATCAAAGTATTATTAAGAAGTGTTTGGTGTTGGAGTGAGAGAGGGAATGCTAAAGGACGAGTCATAAATAATTGTCCGTTTTGCTTGATTTAGTCGATTTGCGCTTTTTTTTCCTAAAACGCTTTTTTACATTTAATAACACTACACAATAACGCAATTATTTTTTGCTTGCAACCGATAATAATATTTGCACATCTTAATTGTGTAATCTTAAAAATTTATTATCTTCTCAAAGGTTTATTCTAGTATATAAACGGTCATTCAATTTTAAACAGAAGAAGTATAATCTCTTTAAATTAATCAATTTACAAAGCAATTAAATTATTTATTTTAAACAATAAATTGCTTTTTAGATTGATTAACATCAAAAATTGCGTAAAAAACAAAAGACTTAAAACTTGCATAATTAAACCACATAGCTTATATTTACACAATAACATTACAAAACACTATAAATATAGGTCCTGTTTAAGCGTGTTTATTCCACAACATTTCTTTAAACACTTCTACCTTTTGGCTTTCCTCACAAAGCTAAAAAACACTACCTACAGGATAATTTTTTTCTAAGATTAACTAGTTTAATACACCTTTTAATACCACCTCTTTTTTTGCACTTATTTTAAAACCAACAAAATAGGTGTATGGCGAAGCTTTGCCTAGCACCCAATAATTATATTTTTTTAATCTTAAAAACATTATTTATGAAAAACACAATTAAGCAAACCCTATTTTTAAAGCCGCTTTTCGCATTAGTGGTATTATGTATATTAGGGGGGGGGTAATTTGATTTATGCAGGGAACCCCGATGGAAGCGACCCCAGTCCTACCCTTTTTTTAGATAGGTTTGGTAATGTAATTGACATAGAACAATTACGACCTGCTGATTTTGAAGCGAAACTAAGTGCTGCGACCCTTCCGAATGCCAATTCCTGTCCAGCAACAGCAGCAGGGTCTAATATTACTTTCAACATTAGTTTTTTAGATGCCATTAATAATACGCTCTACGGTTTTGACGATATTACTACACAACCCTCTGGATTAACATTAGGACAAGAACGACAAGCGGTGATTTGTCAAATGTTTAGCGACTTATCTGCTCTCTTAGTAAGCCCTAGTCCTGTTACTGTTAATATAGAGATACTAGCCTCCGAAGATGGATTAGACCCTCCTGATGAAATAATGAGCTTAGGTACTACTCAAAGTGCTGCCGCCTCTCCTGTATATCAAATACCTAACCCCATACTTGTCGATGAACCTGGCATAACTGTTACTAATGCTATTATTGATGGCGAAGCTTGGAAAACTATAAATGGCGGTGTTAATTCTTACACAAACATGTCAATATTTGATCCTACTTTTATTGAAACTACTTTTCCTCATGCACTCATGCGATTTAATTTTAATGCTAATACAGGTACGCCTCAATACCATCTCGATTTTCTCAATCCTGTTACAGACAATTTTAGAGATTTGTACCAAATAGCACTACATGAAGCAACTCATGCTTTGGGATTTACCTCTCATATACTCAACCTATTTGGAGGAAGTACGTTGGAAAGTACTTTCGGGAATGGAGCAAGTCTTTTTTCAAGATATGATACATACTTACAGAATACCTCAACAAGCTTACCTTTTCTTACAAATACAGTAGGAAGTAATTGGGGACTCTTTACACAGGCTGCTTTTTTTACAGATTTAAACTGCGGTATTAGCCCTGTAGTTTTTGCAGGTAATGCTCTACCATCAACTTCCAACCAAATAATTTTTACTCCAGCAACTTATGTATCTGGCTCTAGCTTTTCTCATTTTAATTGTGCAGATGATCTAGCAGGAGTATGCAATTCAGTATATGACGCTAATACTTATGTAATGAATTCATGCCAAAATACAGGTGTGAATAATCCACAGCGCACACTACACCAAAATGAAGTAGCTGCTTTGTGTGATATAGGCTACGAATTAAGTAATAACTATGGTGCAGCAGGAGGCTTAAATGCTACCTATACCGTAAGTTGTCCTGCAAGTTGTAATGTAATTGGGTTAAATGATTTTGCAACGATGAGTTCTACTCAAACCAATATTACCCTTACACCTTTAACTAACGATTTAAATGCAACAGGTGCAGTATTTCCTGATATTGTGGTAGGTGCAAATGCAGGTACTGTAACAGACAATGCAGATGGCACTTTTACCTTTAATTTTAATGGTACTTATGAGCCGTGGGTAATTATTCGTTATTTGCCAACTTGTAATGTAGGAGTAGAGGAAGGAAATATGACTTACATTTACTTACAAATAGTACCGCAACTAACTAACTGTCCTCCCGATTGTAACAATTTAATTTGTGACGGTAATTTTGATGCAATAATACACCCTCATGGATTTCCTCTTAATGATTTTACTATTCAAAGTACTTTAGGCAATTTGTCAGATAATACTCCTGATATGTCTATTGTAGGCAGTTTTGTTTTACCAACTGTACCTGGAGCAGTTACAACCAATCCTGGAGATCAGTATGCTGCCTTAAGTAGCGATATTGGAAATTTAGAAGCCTTTTTAATCCCATTAAGTCAAGGGTTGACAACAGGCAATAATTACAGTTTAAGCATGAATATTGCAGGTACTAATATAACTAGTTTGAATTTTGTTATTGTAAATGCTCCTATTTGTTCTGGTGCTAATTTACAGGTGGATAATACAGGAGGTATTATATGCATTGATGCGTTGGGAAATACAACTCCCATTATTAACCAAGCAATTGCTGTTGCTAATCCAATTACACTTACCAATACATGGCAAACACTTAATTTAAGTTTCACTGCTAATGCAAACATTTCTACAACTGGTGGTACAGGTAATAACTGGTTATTGGTTTATAATACCCCAACGAATGATCCTGAATTTGTTTATTATGATAATTTAGTTTTAACAGACCTCTCCTGTATAACAACACCTTTAAGTGCAGCTACTACGGTAATAAATGAAAATTGCTTAGATGCGGATGGTTCGGCAACAGTAATACCTAGTGGAGGTACTCCTCCGTATACTTATTTATGGGGTGATTTGCTCTCTCAAACAACTGCAACTGCAACAGGTTTATCGGCAGGCACTTACACTGTAACAGTAACGGATGTTAATGGATTGGTAACTACAGCACAAGGAATAATTACAAGTACAGATTCACAAACAGCAACCATTACAGCAAGTAACGTAAACTGTGAAGACGAAACAGCAACATTAACAGCTAATGGTGGTACAAGCTATGTGTGGAGTGATGGGGAAGATGAATTTATTGCTAATACTTCATCTATTACTTTAGATGGTGCTATAGAGTCACCATACTCTGTAGAAGTAACAAACGATAGCAATGGCTGTACCGACATCGTTACCTTTTATCCAGATCAATGTTGTAATGGTGTACTAATCAGTTTTGTTAGGTTTGAAGATGGCAGCAGAGCTCATACCGCTGATATTGAAACAACAACATGGAGCTATGTAACAACTAATCCGTTTGAGGCAACTAATAACCAAATAGTGTATATTAACGGTACTATTACAATACCTAATGGTGCAAATATTACCATTCAAGACATGAATTTTGAGTTTGGCGAATACGGCCAAATAGTAGTTGAACCTGGAGGTGAGCTAACAATTGACAATTGTTCACTTAGCGGTATTAATGCTTGCGAACACATGTGGCATGGATTAAGAGTAATGGGACCAGGACTAAATGGAACAGGCGCGCCACCAGGTAAATTGTACACTCGAAATAATACAATTATTAATGATGCTATTGCTGGCATTATGACCACCTATATAACAATTGTTCCATTTAGTTCTACAAGAAATCTTATTGATAATATAATTGAAGAAGGAGCCCCATTTACCTTTATGGAACATGTCCCTGTTTATCTGCTTTCTGGGCAAGCAAGAGACAATAGCAACGGCTTTATTAATATAGATAATACTCGTTTTGTAAATTGCTTTGTAGGAGTTATTAACCCTTGGGACTGGAAGGCAGATGCTATTGTTACTAATAATAACACCATTACAAACTCTACCTTTGAATATAATGCTAACAGCTTAAGAGCTCCATTGAATGGTCTTAATGCCGAAACAGGTATTGCATCTCTTTATGCTCAATACAGTAAATTAGAAAATAATAGTTTTAGAAACCTAACCTTTGGTGTTCGTGCTAACACCGTTCGAAATCTAAGGGTGATGAATACATCAAATAGTCAGCGCAAATTTGAAAACTGCACAATAGGCGTATCAGTAAGAAATATAGGTGAATTTTCGGGAGGGGCAATTGTTGATAAATGTAGATTTGAAAATAGCAATATATCTATTCAATGTTTGGGAGGTAATGCTACTATTACCAACAATCGAATAAATGCACCTACACTTGGCGGGCCGTCCTTTACGCAAGGATTTGCAGGCATTGCGCTGCTAGCTACTGATATGTCTGAAGTTTCTAACAATGTAATTCATAATCAACACATAGGTGCGTTTTTCAATAAAACAGA
The DNA here is from genome assembly GCA_020630215.1 of Bacteroidota bacterium. Classification (GTDB taxonomy): domain Bacteria; phylum Bacteroidota; class Bacteroidia; order Chitinophagales; family UBA2359; genus JAHDBT01. The sequence continues at coordinate 919 of JAHDBT010000008.1, read as the reverse complement.
AGAGACAGGTACTGAGGTATTAAGCAATTGCATTAACGATACAAATGCAGGAATTACACTATGGGGAAGTAATACAGGCGTAGACCTATTTTGTAACGACCTAGCCGATTACGCCTTCTCTGGCATTCATATTGGTAAAGCAAGCCCATTTGGACCTCCTACAACTGTTGTTGAAGAAATTGGAGATTGTCAAGCAGGTGGTATTCAAGATCCGACCCACAACTTATTTATCAATAATAACCCAAACATTCAAGAACTAACCAAAACAGCTAATGTAAATGGCTATACGTATTATGATGACAATACAGCAGGCTTCCCCCCCCCTGATGACTCAGCTATTATTTTAGATGGAGACTGTGAAGATAATGCTTATAATGGGACTTGTACTTTTAATAATTTTGCCGAGTGTGCATCTGGTGGCGGCAATGGAGGTTTGGCTATTTGCCCCAATAATTATTTAAGTATACCTAATACGATTCGTCGCAACAAAAAAATAAGCCGTTGTATTCGTATATTAAAAGCAGAAAATGATAGAGTTACTATTAAAAACATATTGAGTACTGTTGATAATCGCATGACCAAACGCCTATCATTACCGATACAACTAGAAGAAAAAAATTATACGGAAGCAATACAGTTGTTAAACGAATTACCTTTGGAAACAACCGAAGATATTGCCTTTGCAGAATACTACAATATCAAGCACGATGTAAAATCAAATACTAATTCCTTATTTGAGGTAAGTGCGGCACAAGAAGCTCGACTCCTAGACCTAGCCAACGGACAAACCAAAACCGCTTACAACGCACAAGCTTGGTTATACTTACTAAAAGGCACTACTTACCCAGTAGAAATACCTAAAATTAATGCCAATGGCACTGTTGATGATGCATATACTGTATTTAAAACCAATAGTACT
>JAHDBT010000336.1 GCA_020630215.1 Bacteroidota bacterium | reverse complement strand
AAAAAGGGAAGCCACTCAAAAGCTTCCCCTTAATAATACTGATAAATCTATGTTTAGTGTAATTTGCTATTATTATATAATAATAGATTTGTGTGTGAAGTAAGTGCGCTAACGTTTAATTAATCCAATAATAGATAGTAGTACACTAGCTCTAATAACAGAGGTGAGAATTTTTTCTGCAATACCGCCAATTCCTAGTGATACACTTAGTACACCTAATAACCATGTATCTACAAAAGAACCAATAAAAGCTTCTTACAACTCTTAAACTAACCTTGTTTTATGTAAAGTTTATTGGATGCTAAAGGTTACGGATTATAAGCTTAATAATAAATAGTAGTACAACAGCACCAATAACATAGTTGCCAATTAATACGACAAAAACGCCAATCCCTTCAGGAATATCGCCAAAACCTAGCGATATAGTTAATGGGATTAGCAGGTATCCGCCTATAAAAGTACCAATACTACCAATAATAATGTTACCGATGAGGCCAAAACCTTTACCATGCATTAATAAGCCTGCTAACCATCCTACAACTGCGCTAATGGCTAAAAAGGGCAACCCTATTTCTCCCACAAGGCCTACAAGCAAAAGTATTGCGATAGGCGCTCCTATAATAAAAGAAAAGAAACGAAAATCATCTGACATTATGCTCAATTGTTTTGTTCAAAAAAAAGGTTTAGAATACAGCAATAGCGAGCTATTAAGTACCTGTGTTTAAATAATCGACACTATTTCACAATAGATTTTTTTTCGCTAGGCTAGGCGGAAAACGCAGCCATACAACACTACGGCGAGTATTTCCAACGACGAATAGTGGGAAAAAAGCCTGTTAAATGTGTCGATTATTTGAATATAGGTACTTATAAGTATTTGCAACAAAGAATTAGAGAAATAGAATAAGTAATAATGGATGATTTTAGTTGTTAATTGTTATACATTTCCTTGCATACTTGCTCGCAAAATATCAACTGTATTAGGGCCTTCGGCAAACATTAAATCGTAAATGCTAAGGTTAGGAATAAATTGGGTTTTATTTTCAAATACTTGGTGGTAAACAGGAGGGGTAAATAACTCATCCTTGCGGCATCGGTGTTGTTGTGGTAATATTGCCGAACGGAAATCTAGTATATTTTCATCCGTATAAACCTTTTGAAATGTTTGGGTAGGCGTAATTTGCAAATCACTTTCGCTAATTTGCAACAGCGATAAAATTTGTTGGTTAATGGCTTGGTTAAATTCTACTAGATAAGTAAATTTTTGCTCGTACAAAGGAGCCAAATCATCTTCGTAATATTCAAAATAGGGCGAAGAACGGTAAGCGGTACACAAGCTGGTCCAATGCAAACTGCGCCAGCGATGTGTGTATGCAATTTTAATATCTTTTAAAGGACGGCGTTGTTGTCTGCCTTTTTCTATTGGCACACTTAAACGCAATGCGCCATCTGGTAGTGCAATATAACAACGGTTGCGGTAGCTGGCTTTTAACCAATGTTCTTCTTGCTCCAACAACACTTTTCCATGATACAGCATTCTTGCATAATAATGTATATTTCCTACGTGCTGCGATTCTATTAATAAAGTTGCTGTGCTAGTTTCGTTTGTTTCCATTTTTTCTATTAAACATTAAAACATTATTTTTGTCGTTAATAGGGAAGGAGGTTGTTAGTATGCTTATTAAAGGCTAACTATTTATGGTGCCTTTATTATTTTTTTTGAATAGTAAGCACCTAACTTTAAATTCCCTAATCCATCACCTAATCCTAAAAACCATATCATCACAAAAGCAAAATTGCAATGAAACGTTTATCAGCTATTTCTACAATATTTATTTTACTCGGATTACTGTGGGTAAATCAAGTACAAGCTCAATCCTTGTTGCCTGTAGTAGATTATGCCATTTTTGGCAGTCCTAGCAGCAAAGGTAAGTCTTATATCGAAACCTATATACTTATTCCAGGGAATTCGGTGCAATTTGTGCAAAAAAATAATGGAAAATACCAAGCAAATGTGGAAGTATCCTTGTTTTTTAAAAGCAAAACAACCATTGTACAGTTCGATAAATATGTTTTAGATAGTAAAGAGGTAGCTACTGCTAATGCTGTTGATTTTAATTTAATTGATTTACAACGCCACACTTTACAGGATGGAGATTACGAATTAGAACTGCTGTTTAAAGATTTAAATGATACCACAAGAACCGCTACCTTTAACAGTGCCTTTGCTATTACAACCGTACGAAACAAAACGGTTATGTCGGATATTGTACTACTCGAAAGTTTTAAAAAAGCTCCTTTTGAAACCATGTACACTAAAAATGGTTACAACCTAATTCCTGATGTAGCGCAATATTACCCCGATACTAGAAACAGCATTGCTTTTTATGTAGAAACCTATCATGCTAATAAAACCCTAGCACAGGATGCGCCTTATATGTTGAGTTATGCCATTTGTAAAAAAGGAACCAATAAGGTGGTTAATAATATTAGTAAATTTAAAAAAGTAAAAGCCAGTAATATTGAGGTGCTAATGGCAGAAGTAGATATTACCAATTTACCATCAGGTAATTACGATTTAGTTTTACAAGCCATTCGTGCTGATAAAAGTTTAATGGTAGAAAACAGAACAACATTTCAGCGCAATAAAAAAGGAGCAAAACCAGTAGAAATTAACGAAGAAACCGATTATAACCAAGTAGAGATTACCAACACTTTTGTGCAGGAACTTAGTAAAACCGAGCTAGAATTTTTCCTGAAAGCTACCCAGCCAATTTGTACCGATAAAGAGGTGCGATACATTAGTAATATTGCTCGAACCAAGGACCACGGATTTATGGCCCGTTTTCTTTACCACTTTTGGACACAACGCAACCCCGATAATCCACGAATGGCTTTTCACAATTACCGCCAACGGGTTATAAAAGCCGATGCCTTATATAAAACATCTATTTTTGAAGGCTATGAAACCGAAAGGGGACGTATATTTTTAAGATACGGTTTACCCAATGAGGTGCTAGAACGCCCCAACCAACCAGGTGCATTACCACACGAAGTATGGCACTACTACGACTTGCAAGGACAAGATAATATCAAATTTATTTTTTACGTGCCTAACTTAGGCGATGGCGAGTATAAACTGCTGCACTCTAATGCGCAAGGAGAAATACGAGAACCCCAATGGAAAAGTAAAATCTTTAACAACCGCATCCCCGTACTAGATTGGGATATTGAAAATATAGACGACCATCATGGCAGTAAGGTAAGAGAAATTGATGGGCGTTATTAATAGGCTAAATCCTAAATTTAAAGGAAGCAACATAAGCCATTAAACACTATTTATTTGGTAGTTAGTAAATTAGGTTTTATGTTTGTTGGATTAATAATAAACAATGTCAATGGGGTAGGGCTCATTGAAAAGCCATTTTACGGTATGGAAGTATGGAATGGCGGTGTAAAAATAACTCAAAATCCAAAATTGCTAACATGAAAAAAATAGCCATCTTTCCTGGTTCTTTCGACCCCATCACCATCGGTCATGTAGATATTGTACAACGTGCATTGCCTTTATTCGACCAAGTGATTATTGCCATAGGGACTAATTCGCAAAAAAAATACTTGTTTTCGCTAGCAGAACGCCTAGCACTTATCAACGAATGTTTTAAAAACGAAGAGAAAGTAATTACCGACACCTTTAAAGGTCTAACCGCCGATTATGCCAACGAAAAAAAATCGAGCTATTTACTAAGAGGAGTCCGCACCAGCCCCGATTTTGAATTTGAAAAAACCATTGCCCAACTCAACAAATCCCTAAGCCCTCAACTCGAAACAATACTGTTGGTTTCGCAACCGCAATACTCCCATGTCAGCTCCACTATTGTACGAGAAATTATTGTTCATGGCGGCGATGTATCTCCTTTTGTGCCAGCAGCAATTGTTGCAGCCATTAAGGCCAAGCAGTAGTCTGAATTTGGATGGGCTGGATGTATGGAATTATGATATTTGATTCTTGATTGCTGATATTTGATTTTTTCCTGCTATTGTAATTGTCTGAATTTGGATAGGCTGCATGTATGGATTTATTGGATGCTTCGCTAGTATCAGAGTGGGAAAATCATATTCGCTAGTATCGGAGGGGAAAAATCAAAAATGTACAGACGTGGCACCGCTACGTCTCCCCCAAACCCAAAAAAACTCCGTGATACGTTTAGGAACAATCGCCAGCACGAAAGAATCAAAAATTCCTATCGTTAGCATATCAAAATTTTAAATTCTAAATCTTCGATCCTAAATTTTAAATGAATCCCTCTTAACGTCAGCAGGAAAAAAAACAAAAATCACCTATCAAAAATCAAAACTCCCCTTATGCAATCTCCCAAGTTTGCGAACCCGCAATCAACTCATCCAAACTGCCCGTACCTTTTTGGGCAATGGCATGATTTAGCTGTGCAAGGAGTTGTTCTTCATAACAAGCACGGTTAGCTTGGTAAATAACGCCAAAAGGACGAGGCATAAAATCGTTGGGAGAAGCCGTAGGATCATCAAAAAAGCGGGTTAAAATTTGGGCTTTATAGGGGTCTTTTTCATCGTGTACCCATAAATCATCTGCACTGTATTTACCTTCCTTTAAGTCCACCACCGCAGGTTTAAATCCATCTATTCTAATCCCTAATTCTCCATCCATGCCAAATACCAGTGGCTGTCCATCTTCTAGGAAAAGTGTGGTTGCTTTTTTGGTCGCTTTATCTGTAAAAGTAAAAAAAGCACCATCATTAAAAATATTACAATTTTGGTAAATCTCTAAAAAAGAAGTGCCTTTGTGAGCATGACTTCTTTTGAGCATCGCTTGTAAATGTTTCGGGTCCCTATCCATCGAGCGAGCAATAAAAGTCGCATCTGCACCCATTGCTAATGCAAGTGGATTTACAGGGTGATCCAAAGAACCCATTGGTGTAGATTTGGTTACTTTATCTTGTTCGGAAGTAGGAGAGTACTGCCCTTTGGTAAGCCCGTAAATTTGATTGTTAAACAACAATAGGTTCACATTAAAATTACGACGTAATAAATGGATTAAATGGTTACCGCCAATAGATAAGCCATCGCCATCGCCCGTTACTACCCAAATACTTAAATCTGGATTGGCCATACGTAAACCCGATGCTACCGCAGGTGCCCTACCATGAATAGAGTGCATACCATAAGTTTCGGTATAATAAGGAAAGCGAGAAGAACAACCAATGCCCGAAATAATAGCTACTTCTTCTCTACTTAAACCTAGTTGCGCTAATACAGTTTGCACTTGTTTTAATATCGAGTAATCACCACATCCAGGACACCATCTTACATCCTGATCCGTCGCAAAATCCTTTGCTTTTAAGCCAGCACCATTGCCGTTTTGCTGATTTGTTTCTACTATTGTTGGCATATTTATTTTTTAATCGTCCTAAAGATAAATTGTGGAGCGCACAAAAATAAATTAAGAAGAAAAAACAATCCCATATAATTTATTTTTGTTAAGTAACGTTAATAGAAACGTATTTAAACCCTACCTCCAAAATCGCTTTTCTATTTTCGACCTGTTTATCTAATCTGTTTGCACTTTTTTTAGTAGTGGGAAGATTGTGACTTGGTATTTGGATGCTTCCGCTACGCTAAAGTGTCAACTATACTTATAGCCTTGATAAATTGGTCGGTAATAAAAAAGCAAAATTACACATTAGACCCTGATAGAACAAATTTTTTTATGATAGCTCTTAATTTACTTGCAAATAACATAAAAGTTAACAAATTAAATGAAAAATAATGCATAATTGAAGCTTTTTGTTCTTATGGTAAGATATTTGGTGTGGTTAAGGGCATTTGAAGCGCACTATACCTTACTACTCGGACATTATACGAAGCCACATTAGTTGAGATGCATTTTTTTTTGTTAGAAGGTCATTTTCTTTTACGAGTCATCGTTAGCAGGAAATTTAAAACCTCAAATATGCAAACCTAAATTCGCACAAAATAGATAGTGGTTAAATATAAATAACTATCATAATAAACAAAGCACCACATCCCAATTTCCAGAATCGAGTATTAACTAATCCCTCAAATAGAAAACTGATTATGGCTAAGCTATGTTTAAGTTTCTGTCTGTTAGTATTACTAACGTTCCAACTACCTATTGTAGCACAACCTAATGCGAAGACAGAACAAAATAATCAAGGACGTGCAACTACTCCGAGTGAGAATAGTAGTAACGCGGCTATACAATACAAGGTAACCTATAAAACCTCTGCAACGGCAAAACCGCTGCCCGATTTTTTAAGTGGTGTTAAATTTGCATATATCGATCTTTCTGCCGAAGACCAACAAATTGTAGATACACAAGGTAGTGTTTTTATCAGTGAATTTAGCCAGTATTTACGCTCTTTAGGTTTTGAAGCAGTTGTTGCTACCAGCCAAGAAAAGCAGGCCTTATTGGCTAAAACTCCTTCTTTATGCGACCTCGTAAAAGTAAAAGTACAGGTAAGAACCGATAAAGTATACTATACCGATCACCTAGTAGAATTTCGCTCCTGTTTAAATGATGTATACCTCTTTACCTCTCCCGATATTTTATACCGTGATGAACTGCTTATTGATAAGTTTTACACCTTATGGCACACCATGTATAATGAGCCAATTGCTTATCAACCGCAAAAACGCCTAGCATTACCTAGAAACATGTCGGCATGGGACTCCGAAAAATTACACGGCTATTTTGACAGCGGACATGCACTTGCCGATAATTTTGAAGGCATTTATGAACGAGTAATGACGAGTCCAAGTGGCGACCCTAATCAATATCAAATAGGCATTAAACGCAACAGCGATAAAAACTACGATTTAATTTATTTGGGAGGCGCAGTCAACAAACAAGATTGGATGGTTGGCGAAAAAATGGGCGAAGCACTAGCAGGCGGTTCCCTTAATTTTTACAAAGTACATTGGCGACGTTTCGATAAGTCGGTAGATAAAAACGTGTATATTCGTATAGATGAAAAGAATATGATGAACTTGGCTTTTGGTGAGTCAGGTACCACCTTTAATTTTTATAAGCAGTATCCTTTAATCATCAATACAACCGATGGTCGAGGTTCGGTAAAAGCTACAGGTACGGGAGTTGCCATTTCGGCTAATGGTTATTTGGTAACCAATTATCACGTAGTACAAGGGGCGAATAATATTGAAGTATCGGCAAAAATAAATGGTAAAATAAAAGTATTTAATGCCAAAGTAGCTATTCAAGATAAAACCAATGATTTGGCCATCCTACAAATTGAGGATTTCCGCTTTAAAGGTTTACCAGAAATTCCCTACACCTTAAAAACCAGTATTTCTAGCAAAGGCGACGAAGTATATACGCTAGGTTATCCTTTAGCAGGCTCGATGGGAGAGGGGGAAGTAAAATTTGCAGGTGGCAACATTAGCGCATTAAGAGGCTACAAAGAAGACGTAGCAACCTACCAAATGACGGTTCCCGTACACCCCGGAAATAGTGGCGGCCCTTTGTTTGATTCTAATGCCAATTTAGTAGGTATTGTAAAGGCAAAACACTCTAAAGCCGAAAGCGCAACCTATGCCATTAAAACCCGCTACGTACTTAACCTAATCGAATTATTATCAGATAAAATTGTATTGCCTACCCAAAACAAATTAGGCAGCAAAGCCATTAATAAACAAGTATACCAACTAGAACCTTTTGTGTTTTTTGTAAAAGTACGATAGGGGGGAATGGTAGTTGGTAGAGGGTATTTAGTATTTGGTACTAGTGCCTTTTAAAGCAACATCTTTACTAGGGTAACTAGGGGAGGTGTTGCTTTTGTTCTTTCTAGTTGCACTAGAAAGCCCAGTATTTCAAATCTCTTCCCACCACGTAATGAATTACGACCTATCCTGATTTGTTCTTTCTAGTTGCACTAGAAAGCCCCGTATTTCAAATCTCTTCCCACCACGTAATGAATTACGACCTATCCTTATTTGTTC
>JAHDBT010000335.1 GCA_020630215.1 Bacteroidota bacterium | reverse complement strand
AGGTATTTGGACGGTTTCGCTTCGCTTTACCGTTTTTAAATGCCAAGTATTGTTACTTTTCTCCTCAAAAAAAATTACCGAAAAATTTAATTTAATTGCAGAGAGCAATCTATTCCTTTGGGAGTGGGTTGCTCTTTTTTTTGTAAAAAAAAAAGATTATAAGTAATGGGTTCATGTTTTCCTTTCCCTTCTTTTTTAATAATGTTTGTGTGATTTTAGCTCCAGAATTATTAAATAAAATAAACAGTATGTGTTGTGTAAATAGTGGATAAGGTGTTGATTTGTAATGGTTTTTGTATGTGGTAAATTGAGCCTTATGCGATTGTTAATGCAATTTGATATTTAAATGACTTTGCCATAATGAATTTTTATTTATCTTTTTGTGTAAAAATATTGTCTGCTATGCTTGACTATTGAAATTTAAATACAAAAAGATGTTTTTTTTACATTTTTAGGATAAAATACATTTTTTTTGCACTTTTTTATTTTTGTAGTATGTTTAAGTTATTGATAGTTATTTGTTTATGAATGAATGTGCTTGTGTGATGAATTGAAAAAACACAAAGCGAGCCAACATTTTTTTTAAAATGCATACATTAATGGCTTTTTTTTATAAAATACTATGCTTACCTTTAAGATTCTTATTAGCAATTTGTGTTTTATTTTCACACTTTTTTTTGTGAAAATTTAAAATTACAACCTCAAAAAATACAAATTGTTTTTAAGATAAAACAAACTGAATTTATACCAACTATTACTTAATTGTACTGCCAAATGAACTGTGTTTTATCTCCTTCTTTTTTAGCAGGGATGGGTATATCTATACCTTGTCTTATAGCCCTGTGGTTTTCTTAACAACTTTTGGCGACATATTGCAAATAATCAATGCATGATTTTTTTTTTACATAGTAACGCTATTGCATGCTTTTTATTTTTATTCGTGAATAGCTATAGCCTTTTTGCTGCTACTATCTATTATGAACTGATAGAGGTTATGGTTATAGAAAATAGTGATACATTAGATTTTCCTTTTGTAGGTGGCTTAGAAACGCCTCAGTTTTCATCATTAGATTTAAATAATGACGGAAATGAAGATATGCTTATTTATGATAGAGAGGAAGATGCGATATTGCCATTTATTGTAGATTGTGAAAGTGAAAATGTGTGTTATAAGTATAGTATGGCTTATACAAGTAATTTTCCTGATATAGATAATTGGTTGTTATTAAAGGATTATAATTGTGATGGCATAGTAGACCTTTTTGGAGGCTTAGGCAATTATCAGGTACAAGTATATAAAGGATATTATAATAGTGCTAATGAAATAGCTTTTCATTTAGAACAGGGTGTATTGAAATATGCAGGAAATGATATTGAAGTGGTTTATGAAGATATTCCGAGTATTTGTGATGTTGATAATGACGGAGATCTAGATTTGCTTATTAATGATGAACTTGGACGTTTTATCAGGTATTATGAAAATAAGTCACAAGAATTAGGTTATAGCTGTGATAGTTTAATTTTTGAATTTGAAGACCCTTGTTGGGGGAATTTTTATGCAGAATTTGATGATTATAAATTAGATACTTGTTATACTGGTTTGTTAAATATAAATGATGGGAAAGTAGAAAAAATGCTTCATTTTCAAAAAGATATTTTAGCTATTGATATGGATGGAGATGATGATAAAGATTTATTAATAGGACCAGGTAATACAGGACAATTGCATTACCTAGAAAATGGAGGCACATCTACTGAAGCAGCTATTGTGGATTTTGAACTTGCATTTCCTCTATACGATATCCCTGTTGATATTGAATATCAAACACGAGCATATTATATAGATTGTAATAACGATAATGTTAGAGATTTAGTAGTGGCAAAGAGCCAGAGTGGTCCTGTAAATAATGAAAAAGTTGCATGGTATTATCAAAATGAAGGAAGTGATGATATACCAATATTTAGTTTTTATCAAAATGACTTTATGATTAATAATGCGATAGATGTTGGGAAAAATGCGAAACCAATATTTATTGATTATAATGGAGACGAATTAATTGATATGTTTATTTCTAACTATGGATACTTTGATAATGCAACAGGATATCATTATAGTAGCATAGCTTATTATAAAAACATAGGTGACTTAAACAACCCTATTTATACTTTGGTTAATGCAGATTTTGCTAATCTAAGCCTTTATCAACTAAGTGAACTACATCCTGCTTTGGGGGACCTTGATAGTGATGGAGATCAAGATCTAATAATAGGGGATAGCGAAGGGAATGTTTACTTTTTAAGAAATAATGAAGAGGTTTTTGAACTAGAATTAGATGCTATAAGTATTGATGTTGGGCAAAATAGCACTCCACAATTAGTCGATATAGATAATGATTTAGATTTATTAATTGGAGAATTAAGTGGAAATGTAAATTGCTATTTAAATTTTGGAAGTCTTACAGAGTTTAACTTTGTAACTACAATTGCTATTCTAGGAGGAGTAAATGTAGGTTTGTTCAGTGTTCCTTGTTTTACAAATTGGGGGGAAGAAAACACCCCGCATTTATTTGTAAGTAATGGTTATGGGAATATTGAATTGTATCAAATAGATGAGCTATTTGGAACTTACACAAGTATAAGCTCTGATTTTTTAAATATTGCCAAAAGTACTAAACGCCTATCTATTGCTAGTGCAGATATTAATACTGATGGAAATATTGATTTTGTTGTAGGTACAGAACGAGGCGGCGTAGGGATATTTAGTATTGCGCCACCCCAAAACGTTAAGTTAAAACTAGTATTAGAAGGAGTTTATGATAGCATAGAAAATAGGATGAGTAACGCACTTTATAGTGAGGAAATACTGCCATTAAATCAACCCTATAATACTTCCCCCTGGTATTATGAAGGAGAAGAAAGTTTAAATACAATTAATGAAAGTATTGTTGACTGGATATTAATTGCTCTTTTAGATAAAAACAATAAAAATAACATAGTAGCAACTAAAGCAGCCTTACTGCATATAGATGGAATTGTTTATGATGAAGAAGGCAACGAAGGTGTTATATTTGATGGAATTTCAAGTGATAAATATTATATAAGCATAAAGCATCGTAATCATATTGGGGTAATAAGCAACATTCCAATAAATGTTGAAGATAATGGCTTATTTGATTTTTCATTAGCGATTGATGCCGCTTACGGGCAAAATCAACTTAAAAAATTAGAAGAAAATGTTTATGCCTTATATGCTGGAGATATAAACAATGATAATGTTATTACAAATATAGACTTTAATACGGCTATTCAACAGTTAACTAGTTTTAATTATTTAAGCAGTGATGTAAATATGGATGGCTATGTAAGCTCGCAAGATGTCGAACTTATATTATCTAATACTAGTGCTATTGGCATAAACGAAATTCGATACTAGGGATGAATGGAAATAAATCGGTATTTATTTGTATATATATGTTGTTTGCAATGTGCCTAATTACTTGTAATACATCTACAAACAATGGTTTTAAAATAAAGGTAAAGCTGCATAATACAGCAGTACCTTATGTTTTATTATACGAAGTTGCACCCTGGAATTTGAAATTTGTTGATAGCTTAAAAATTAATGAAAATGGAATCGTGCAAATCTATGGTAATTCAGAACAAAATAAATTATTAGCACTTAAAGCAGAAGGAGAACCGATTTTTTTTGTTGCTAAAAACAAGGAGGAAATACAAATAGATTTTAATACTAAGGATTATACTACTTATACAATTTCTAATAGTAAAATATCTAACAATATTAAAAAAGTGGGCGTTCAACGAAAAAAATTACACGATGATTTTATTAAATCATCAATCGAGTTAAAAAAATATTTACGAGAAGCAAATGTAAAGCTAGGCTTCGATTCTATTTCAATAGCACTAGAAAATAGGTATGATAGTATTTATTGGAATTATAAAAAATACTTAAAAAACTCACTAAAAACAGCACTTAAGCCTATTGAAATTTTATCAATTATTAATCATCTTTCTTTAGAGGAAGATTTTTATTTTCTCGATAAATATTGTACTCAAATTAAAACGGAGTACCCTAACTCAAAGGTCATTAAAAAAATAAGTGAAAAATTTGAAGAACACAAGCTTAATGTTATTAGAAACGCTCCTTACATCGACCCTGTTGGATTAGATGGGGATTTAGTAGCCCTCTCTGATTTTAAAGGCAAGTATGTATTATTAAATTTTTGGTTTTCCTATTGTTGGAAAAGCATAAAGGATTTTAAATATATTAAAACTGCTTATTTAGAATCGAAAAATAAAGACCTAATTGTTTTTAATGTTTGCTTAGATGCTTATACAAAAACATGGGCTAAAGCTATCGATAGCTTAAATTTAAGTGCCATGAATCATGCAATTGATATACGAGGTTTTGATTCGCCTTTCTTAAAAGATTTTGACATACAATATATTCCTGCAAATTTTTTAATTGATAAAAATGGAATTATTATTAATAAAAATATAAGAGGAACAGAGTTAATAGAAGTGCTTTCAGAAATTTAATTTGAAATGTAAAACTTAATTTTTTTGCGAAATAATTAATTTAAAATTATTTAATTATGAGAAAACTACTTATTTTATTTGGTGCATTTATATGCATAATGTTCAATTATGAACAAATTTATGGGCAAGGAGCCTCCTGCGACGAATATGTTGCAGAACCGCTTTGCTTAGGAGCCGCATGTGGTGCTTTTCCCGCTTCAACAACAGGGCCTGAGGATACAGATGCGACTTCTTCCTCAACGTGTTTAGGCGGAGCACCTAATGCTGCATGGTACTACATTACAGTAGAGACCGCGGGAACATTTAATATGAACTTTGGAAACTCTAATGGGTTTGACATTGACTTTGCTGCTTGGGGACCTTTCCCTAGTGCTTTTGCAGCTAACTGTAGTAGTATTAATACAGGAAACCAGGTAGGTTGTGATTATACGACTGCGCCAGGTGGTTCAATTACAAACGTTCCTGCTGTTGCAGGAGATGTTTTTTTAGTGGTAATTACCAATTTTTCTGGAAATGCAACTGATATTACAGTAAACGTAAGCTCAGGAGATGGAGGTGAACTTACCTGTCCATGCCCAGAAGCGCGTGTAGTGCCAAGTATTGACCTTTGTTCGGGCGACGCAGTAGCTCCATTACCTGATTATGCAGCTTTTGATGTGAGTCAAGTACTTACAGATAAGTCTGCTTTTCAAGGTGCAGTTGTTACTTCTTACTCAACAGACCCTAACGACCCTACTGCTGCATTACCTGCTACCTTAACAAACGAAACATGCAATGCAGTTGATTATACTTTTTATGCTTGGACAGAATGCTCGCAAGACTGTAAAGCTACATCTGCTGGAGAAGCAGTTATAGGTCCTTTTACTGTTACTGTATTTCCAGATACAACTTGGGGAGTAGCTGAAGTGCCAGGTGCTTGCGGTACTGCAGGCTCTGTAACTTTAACGGCTGTTAATGGAGATGAATGCTTAATGCAAATGAATGGAGTGCCAACAGCACCAAGTCTTTGTGGAACTACCGACGACCAATCGGTAGATTACAGCTATACCATTAATGTTGGACAACCTTGCGAAGTAACGCTTTCGGGTACGGTAGCCGCAACTTGCGACGCACCAGCATGTTGTGACGAACCAGGAACATTTGAGCCATAGAAAATCATTTTTTATGGAAAATGCTAAATTTGGCTTTAATAATTCTTAAAAAAAGTAAAAATAAATAAATCAATAAAATGAAAAAAATAATACTATTATGTGCCTTAATACTTTTAGGGTTTAACGCTGATATTTATGCTTGTCATAATATTAATGCAAATGCAGGTTCAGGAGGAATTACTTATGATTTTTCGGATGAATGTATGCCTACTGCAACCGTTTCTTACACATTAGAAGATGCAGGAGGTAATGCCTTGCCTTGCTCTTATACTTTTACTTATACTACTCCTTTTGGTGTTCAGCAGTCAACTTCGGCTGTTACAACAGCAACACCTCTAGTTACACAATCATACACTTTTAACTTGTGTCCTGGTGATAATGATATTACTTTTCAAATAGATGAGGCTGGTGCCGCACCAGGTTCCGACCCTCCCGCAGGTATTGTTGGAGGAGATAACCCTCAATCATTAAGTACTGGTACTGCTGCTTTTGATGCATCGTTCACTATTGATAATATAAGTATCTGTATAGGCTGTGTTGCAACAATTATCCCTAATGATTTACGCTGTAACCAAACCTTAACAGCTAGTGGTGGTAATTTGGTAGGTGGTACTAATAGCGGTGCTACATTTACTGCAACTACCCCTGGTACCTATACCATTATGAACACAATAGGTACAGACGGATGTATGCAAATGTCGATGATGACAATAGAAGTAGTGCAATGCGAATGCTTAATTAATGCATGTTTAGGAGAAACAACTCCAGCACTTGCAGCTACAGGAGGTGCAGGTGATTTAACCTATGTGGTTGCTGATGCAGGTGGTACACTCTTAGCTCAAAATGCTGGTGGGGTATTTTCCACAGATACAGGAAATGACTTAGAAAGTGTAGGTGTATACACAATGTATCATGTAAGTTACGATACTGCTGACCCATACTTATTAGCACAAATTGCTGCTGGTGCAAACATAAGCACCTTAATGGCCCCTCCTGCAGGAACTTGTGTCGAGTTATCCTGTACCTCTTGCGAAATTCGGGTTTATGAACCCACAATGGATCCTCTAAGTGATTTAACTGTTTGTTCAGGTGCCGATATTTGTGTAGATGGTATTACAAACCCAATTATACCAACTGCTGGTGGAACAGACTTAGGCTCTACAGCAGCAGGAAATCCTAACGATACAGGGATAAATGAATTCAGTTATACAATTGACGGGGGGGCATCAGTTGGACCTACTGCTGATGGGACAACGGATTTTACACTTGACCCAGCTGATGGCGGTGCGGCAGGTGGCCCTGGCGCTATTGTAAATGTATGTTTAATACCTACGCATACTCCCGAGTTTGAAACATCAATCATTAATCCAATTACACAAGGAAGCCTAACACCCACTACAACCCCAGGTGCAGCCTGTGAAGGAGCCGAAGAATGCTTCGACATCGCAGTAGCTTCTCCAATATTAATAGACCAACCACAAGCCGCTTGTGCTGATGATACCGATGCTTTAACAGTAAGTGTTACGGGTGGTTTACCCGATTTAAATGCAGGAGGAATTACAGACGCTGCTGCTATGTATACTTTTGATATTAATGGTACGGCAATTACACCTGTTTCTGGTACAACGACTGCTGGTGGTACATTTGTGTTTGATACTGATGCAGCAGGTATTGCTGCTGGGGAACATACAATTACTGCCGAAAACAGCGGCACAGATAATTCTTGTACAGGCGGCTTAAATTGCCCTATTAGTTTTGATGTAGAAATTTACGATCCTTTTGATATTACCTTTGCAGAAAGCTGTACAGGTATTGAAGTAACAACCATAACTGGTGGACGTGACCCAAATGTGTTTACAGCACCTGTAATGGATTATGAGGTATATATATCTACTGACGCAACTATTGCGAATGCTGTTCAAGGATTTGTTTCACATGATGGCACTACTGCTATTAACTTTGCAGGTTTAGCACCTGTACCTGGTAACTTCTTCATTATAGTAAGAGACCAAAATGGATGTGAAGGTACTACACAGTTTTTTGTACCTGGAGATAATACAGTAGCACCTGCTATTGATCCGCCTTTATGTTCTTGTGAAGCTGATTTTGCTGCTGACCTAAACGAGGAATTTGACTTGCCAGTTGTAAGCCCATTACCTTCGGGTACTATACGAGTAGAGTATGATATTACAGGACCAGGATATACACAAGTTACTCCATCTATGCCTGGTGTATTCCGCCCAGAAGAAGTAGGAACTTACCAAGTAACGCAATGTTTTGTTTATATGGATGCACAAGGCAATGAGTTCC
>JAHDBT010000334.1:2706-8035 GCA_020630215.1 Bacteroidota bacterium | reverse complement strand
AAATTTACAAATTTCCGCAAAGAGATTTTCTAATAGACAAGGCGCAAAATACGAACGTGCGATTTTTACGCTAGTAAAATAAATGCACCTTAGTGCATTTAAGCTAAGTGAGCCGCTTGCGGATATGAACGATTTTTGCGTAGCAAAATAAATGCATATTGATGCATTTAAGTGTAGCGAACCGCTTGCGGATAAATAGCAGCGCTATTACGAGTATTTGTAACGCAGGATATTGGGAAATATCGAAGTGGAAAATGTAAATTTATTTTTTCACTAAACACTAAAAATCGTCAGTATATAAACTGACCGCTGACAGTAAGCATCAGCGAACGATCTGACTACTGACTACTAGCCCCCCTACTCGTAAATGCGAAACTTCGCCAATCCCATACGCTGTAAAAAGTGCATAAATGATACCTTTAAAACACCTAATCCATAAATGGTACTGCGTTTTAAGTTGATAGAGGATGCCTCATCAAAATATTTTGTTGGACAGGTGATTTCGGCAATTTCAAAACCAGCATAAAATATTTGGGAGAGCATTTGGTTATCAAAAATAAAATCGTCTGAATTGCGGTGATAGCTAATAGACAGTAACACTTCTTTACTAAACGCACGGTAGCCTGTATGGTACTCCGACAATTTTTGGTTGATGAGTACATTTTGGGAGAAGGTTAAAAATCGGTTGGCAATGTACTTGTACAAAGGCATACCACCTTTTAATGCGCCTTTACCCAATATGCGAGAACACAACACTACGGGATACAACCCATTGGCCATAATATTGGCAATAGATGGAATTAATAGGGGGGTATATTGGTAATCGGGATGCACCATAATTACAATATCGGCTCCTAGCTCTAGGGCTTTGTTGTAACAGGTTTTTTGGTTACCACCGTATCCTTTGTTTTTATCGTGTCGAATAACGTGGTTAACGCCTAGGCTTTTAGCAACTTCTACAGTATTATCACTACTGCAATCATCTACTAAAATTACCTCATCAACTATATCAAAGGGAATTTCGTTGTATGTTTTTTCTAATGTTTGAGCGGCATTGTATGCAGGCATCACTACCACTACTTTTTTGTTCTTAATCATGAATGAATAAAATTGTTAGTTTGTTTATTTTTTTAGTGGCCAGTTTTTAGTGGCCAAGAGTCAGTAGGTATGCTGACGTATAAAAGGGCATCCTATACTTTCTACATTCTACAAAAGTACCTTCTACCTAATACCAATTACCCGCTACCAAAAAAACTACTTTCGTTGTCTTAAAGAAGGGTCTAATTCAAAAGCTTGGGTATAAAACTTTTGTGCTTGTTCGGTATTGCCCATTTGTTCGTAGGTAATGGCTAAGTTTAAAATAATTTTGGCGTTACCAGGATCATTTTTTAGCGCACGGTTGTTAATATCTAATGCTTTGTCAAATTTACCCGCCATCCCATAAGCAATTCCTAAGTCTTGCATTGTGCCATGACTGTTAGGGTCTTTTTCTAAAGCTTTTTCAAAATATTGAATGGCTTTAGGCAAGTCGTTTTTCTTTTTTCCCCATAATACGCCTAGTGCGTCATAAGGGGCTGCAACAGCAGGATCAAAAGTATTGACGTGTTCTTCTAAAAAAGCAACTAATTTATCTACATTTTTAGGGTCGTCTTCTGCTTCGGCCATAATTCCTAGGGTGGTTAACACCTTGGGGTTATTAGGGTTTCCTGCTAAAATATTGGTATATGATTCAAAAACTTTATCATAATCTTTGTTCATATCGTAGTAGCCGCCTGCACGTAGTAAATGCGAGTTTACATTATCTGGATAAATTTCAATGGCTTTATCCAAATACTTTATTCCTTGGCTAATGTAGTTAATTCGCTCTCTTGAATTGGGTGGTTTTCTAGCCCCTTTTTCTACTAAAGTACCTCCTGCCGAAGTGTTTACTTTGGTACTATTGGGCGAATTTTTCACATCGGTTAAAAACAAGGTTTCGTTATTTTCCCAAGCAGGCAAGCGCATCCAAGTTCTAACAGAATATGCAGATACTAGCAATACCGTAGCAATTAATGCAATACCGTATTTACCTTTTAGCTGTACTAGCTTAGGCAGTTTTTCGGTAATTAAATACGCTAAAATGATGCAAAAACCAATGGATGGTAAATACATAAAACGTTCGTTCATAAACGCACCAATAGAAATTACCACGTTAGATACAATAGAAAAACTCAATAAATACACCCAAATACCATAAGAGATAGCATCCTTTTTACGCAAGCCAATAAGTGCGTAAATGCCCAATGCAAAATAGCCTATTAATGGAATGATGGCTCGTGCATCTGCCCAATTAATAATGGGAATTTGTTTGGGATAATAATCGTGTGTAAGGGTAATTGGAAAAAATAACAGCTTAATATAAATCCCTAGTGTATAAAAAATGGTGGCGTATTTCTCGGCAAACGTAGCATTTAAAAAGGGGTCGTTTAGGAGTTCGGTTACGCCCTCCCCTCCTGGGTCGAGTAGGTAACCAATTACAGCGGTTCTTATGCCAATAAAAATAATGGTTGCTGCTAGTAATGGTGCTACTGCGGTGGCATTCTTTTTAAAAGAAGCATTGCTAAAATAGTAAATGGTTAGCGGAATAATGGCGACAAAAGTAATGGCACTCTCTTTGGATAAGAGGGCTAAAAAGAAGGCGATGCCACTATAAATCAAGTATTTAATTTTATCGGTATCCACATATTTTAGGGAGAGGTGCATGGTTAGCAAAACGCCTAGCGATGTTAATATCTCTACCCTACCTTTAATATTGGCTACTACCTCGCTGTGCAGCGGATGGGCTACATATAGCAAAGCGGCAATAAAGGGCAAGGTTAAATACCATTTCGTTTTAGGGTCGGGAGGAAATAGCCGCAGCAATACCCGATACAATAGTATACCAACAAAGCAATACAAAATAATATTAAAAAAGTGGCTGCTTCCTGGTCGTTCGCCCCACATTGCATACTCAATGGCATAGGTAACAATAGCCAAAGGACGGTAACGCCCTCCAACTAATACATCGTTTTGCTTGCCCCAAAAGCCATGCAAACTTTCCTTGCTCACAATATCGGGAATCCCTGCAATGCCTTTTTTTGTAAATTCGTTGCTCGTAATATACAATTGGTCATCTAGTGCGTAATCGTAGCTTATGGTAATGGCGTACAATACAAAGGCTAAACCAAATAATACGGCAATAGGCATGGCATGTTTGCCCCAAAAGCTAGGTGCTGCCGATGCTTTAGCATTACGTGCCGCAGTACGTTTTTTAGCTGCCTTATTACTTTTAGCAGTTTCTTTTTTATTTTTACTTTTATTTTGTTTGGACATAACTTGTCAGGTAATTTATAAGTAGTCAGTTTTTTTTTAGTGGTCAGTGGTCAGTTTTCAGTAGTCAGTTTTTTATGCTGACGATTGTTTCGTGGTCAGTTTTTTATGCTGATGTTTTTTTTCTTTACTAGCAAAGGGGAGGAAGGGCGAAGCACCAAAGTTTTGTGCTACCTTGTAGAGAAAATTCATGAATTTTCTCTACGGGAACCCCAACACCAAACCCATTTTGATATTTAAAAAAAATTTCAAACCGTGAAAATACTAAATGTTGAGCAAATACGAGCAACAGATGCTTACACTATTCAAAACGAACCCATAGAATCGCACGATTTAATGGAACGAGCAGCCAATGCGTTTGTTAATTGCTTTGTAAAAAAATACGTTTCTACTCGTAGTGTACATATTTTTTGTGGCGTAGGCAACAATGGTGGCGATGGCTTGTGCATAGGTCGCCTATTATACTTACGAGGATACAAAGTGCAAGTATATGTGGTGCGATTTAGCCCAAAAGCCTCCTCCGATTTCCTACTGAATGAACAAAGATGCCACAAAATTACAAACATTCGAGTACATGAAATAATTACAGAAACAAATTTTAACAATTTTAATCAACAAGACCTTATTATTGACGCCCTTTTTGGCTCTGGATTAAGCCGTCCTATTACGGGTTTTACGGCTCACCTTATACAGCAACTCAATAACAGCGGCTGCCCTATTATTGCAGTAGATATGCCTTCGGGATTGTATGCTGATAAAGCAACTCCTAAAGATGCAACCGTTATACAAGCACAACATACCATTTGCTTTGAGTTGCCCAAATTGGCTTTTATGTTTCCACAAAATTACCCTTATGTTGGCACTTGGCAAGCTCCCTCTATTGGCTTGCACACTGCTTTTATGAACCGCCAAAATACGGCTTTTTATTATTTCTCCGAAATACTTGCACAAAGCTTGCTCGCACAATATCCTAAAAACAAATTTGCTCACAAAGGTAACAAAGGGCATACTTTAGTAATTGGTGGTAAATATGGCTGCATAGGTGCAATTGTTTTAACCGCCCAAGCCACCCTAAAAGCAGGCGCAGGATTAGTAACGGCTTATATCCCTCGTTGCGGTTATGAAATTATGCAAACATCGGCTAAGGAGGTAATGTGTCTTTGCGATACAAACCAGAAACATATTACCACATTTTTTCCTAGTAAGGCGCAACTTACAAAATACCAAAGCATTGCCATTGGCCCTGGGCTAGGACAAGCCGAAGCTACCCAAAAAGCCTTGTTGCAACTCCTAGAAAACAGTACCATCCCTCTAGTAATAGATGCCGATGCCCTCAACATTATTGCTTACCATAATTGGCTCCATAAAATACCTACAAACAGCATCCTCACTCCACATCCTAAAGAGTTTGAACGGTTGGCAGGAAAAAGTGATGATGAATTTGAACGATTAGAAAAATTGAGAAGTATAGCAAAAAAATATCAGGTTATTGTGGTGCTGAAAGGTGCACATACGGCTGTTGCTTTGCCTAATGGAGCTGTTTATTTTAATTCGACAGGTAACCCTGCAATGGCAACGGCTGGTAGCGGAGATGTGTTAACGGGCATTATTGCCGCCCACGTTTCACAAGGATATTCGGCAGAAGATAGTGCTTTACTAGGGGTTTACCAACATGGACTAGCGGGAGATAACGCGGCGGCCACAAAAGGACAAATTGTAGCTGGAGATATGGTTTTGTTTTATCGCTGAGGATTGGGAATGACTGGTTATTTCAAAAGCTTATGTTTTTTCAATACTTCTCTAACATAACTTTCTTCTAGGTCTAATACATCTGCAATAAATTGGATGGGGCTGCCTTTTTGGTAAAGACGGCAAATAGCTGCTGCTTCTTTTTTTAAGCGAATTTGTTCCGCCTTTTCTAAACCGATTTGCTCCCCTTTTTCTAAACCAATTTGCTCCCCTTTTTCTAAACCAATTTGCT
>JAHDBT010000334.1:0-2606 GCA_020630215.1 Bacteroidota bacterium | reverse complement strand
CCCCTTTTTCTAAACCAATTTGCTCCCCTTTTTCTAAACCAATTTGCTCCCCTTTCTCTAAACCAATTTGTTCACCTTCCTCTAGTCCCTCTATTTTTCCTGCCTCAATTAATTGTTCGTAAGTACTCATACCTATCTGTTTTATGCGTGCTGGTAATTTTTGAAGGATTAGTTATTTCAGTAATTTATACTTTTTCAGTACTTCTCTAACATAACTTTCTTCTAGGTCTAATACATCTGCAATAAATTGGATGGGGCTGCCTTTTTGGTAAAGACGGCAAATAGCTGCTGCTTCTTTTTTTAAGCGAATTTGTTCCGCCTTTTCTAAACCAATTTGCTCCCCTTTTTCTAGCCCCTCTATTTTACCTGCCTCAATTAGTTGTTCATAAGTACTCATGCCTATCTGTTTTATGCGTGATGGTAATTTTTGAATGATTTTATTTACCTCTCTCTTACCAAAATTAGAAATTAATATTAAATAAACGAATGCCTTATGAAAAAAGTTTCGTATTCGAGGATTCCAAGTATCTTCCTCCTTTCTTGTAACAAAAAACAGTTCAAAATTTTCTGCTACAAATTCCTGATTTCTACCGTATTTAAATAATAAAAGAGCGTTTCTTAAAAACCGAACATTTAAAGCCAATATCACATCATCCGTATAGGTGTTTACATCCGTTAACTCATACATAAACAAAGGGATATAACGCCTTAATGTTTCATCAATGCCCTCAAAATAGTCGCTAAATGGTTTTACCTTCCAAGTATCTTTTCCATGATAGAAAATAATAGGGATAACAATTTTTAGTGGCAAATTATTGGCAATGCAATAATCCCAAATTGACAACATATAACGCAACAACTGGTAATGCGGATAAGGTGACACATAAGATTTATGCTCTAGCAGCAAGGAAATCTGCACCTCCTGTCCATCCTTACCATAAGGGCAATTATAAACAATATCCGAAAAACACTCCGCAAGTTCATCCGAAATGTAATTGGTTGTTTCTAAACTAAGCTGCTCTAATTGCAACTTTTCGACTACTTCTGGCGGTAAAAAATTCCGCATGTAATCTTTCGCTATTTCTAAATCCGTCATCGTAGATTTGAAAAAGCGGTCGTGGGGGTTTTTAATATCTTTATACACAATGGCAATATAGGTATTTAATAAAAACTTTGCAATTTTAATTAAGCCCAAATAGCATTCTTATCATTTTTTTTCCTGTTACTGCAACAAAACCGCTCCCCTTTACACCTTATAATTGTTACGAAAAAAAATACTTAAAAAAATCTAAAACCATGAAAAATCAAATTTCAATTGTATTATTAATAAGCAGCTTACTTTTTGTACTACTACTAACAAGCTGCGAAAAAGAACTTTTTAGAAACTGTAGCGATGGCGAAGGGCCTGTTGTTAGTCATAATGTAGAGATTGATGCTATTAAAGGCATTAATGTGTTAATTAGTGCCGATGTGGAGGTACAACAAGGCGAAACACAAAGTATTGTTATAGAGGCCCAACAAAATATTATTGACGGAATTTTAGACGATTCTAGTGTAAATAGCGGTATTTGGAAAATTTGCATAGATGGTTGTGTAAACACAAGCGAAGCTATTAAAATTACCATAATCTTACCAGAGTACGAATCTTTAGTCATTGGAGGGGGTGGAAATATTAAATCTTCCAACACCCTAGCCGTAAGCGACGATTTAGAATTAAATATTATTGGTTCTGGTGATATTGAAATAGATATGGAGGAATGCGAAACGACAGAACTGTTTATAAGCGGTTCGGGTAATATTATCTTAAATGGAGCAGTAACAAACGATGTAGACATTAACATTATTGGTTCGGGCGATGTGTTTTGCAATACCGAAACAACTGATAATGTAGAGGGCTTTATTGGAGGTAGCGGAAATATTGACTATACTGGAACAAGCACAAAAGAAGTGGAGTTTAATATAATAGGAAGCGGAGATATTTTGTTTGATGCCCCTAGTAATAACCTAACTTTAGGTATAAGTGGGAGTGGAAAAATAGATGCCTTACAAGGAACTAGCAACAACCTCAATATTAGCCTACTGGGTTCGGGCAATGTTACCGCTGTAGCAGATTCTAGTGAGTTGGTGCATTTGGAAATTCCAGGAAGTGGCAGTATTACGATGGCAGGTATCACTCAAAAAGAAGAAATCAACATAATAGGTGGTGGAGATATTAACGCTTTTGATTTGATAAGCACCAATTGCGAAATTAATGTAGGGGGTTCGGGCAAAATAGAAGTGAATGTAATAGAACAATTAGATATTAAAATGAATGTCTCAGGCGATATATGCTACAAAGGCAATCCTGCCATCAACATTAGCGGCGGCAACAATGGCGGCAGCATTCAAAGTTGCAACTAGTTTTTTTCTGCTATTTTACCCATCCTCCTTCCTGCTCCTTTTGCACTTATTACTACCTATCAACCTAGTGACTCAAAACCTAAGTTCTTGATGACCCAAGCCTTGTCTTTTTTTTCCTGCTACTGCGTTATTGCTCCCTCACGTAGCTACCGCTATGCTCCCTCGCAATGCCTTGTAGCAGAAAAAAAATACGGCGACTTAATCAT
>JAHDBT010000333.1:2775-8072 GCA_020630215.1 Bacteroidota bacterium | reverse complement strand
AATACTCAAATCTAAAAGAAGACCGCAAAGCCTAAAAAACTTCGTGCGACTTAGTGAAAAACTCGGTGCAACTTTGTGGGCTACCCATTTGCCAGCATAAAAAAAGTAAACTACTAGCTTCTAAATCCACTCCCCTAAATTTTAAATAAAAAAATCTCCGTACCTTTGCGCCAAAATTACATTCTAGTAAAAAACAAAATTTATTATCCGTCATGAACGAAGTATATATAGTTTCGATGGCACGCACGCCTATCGGTAGTTTTAATGGGCGTTTAGCGTCATTGCCAGTTGTAAAATTAGGGCAAACGGTAATTGCCGAAGCCATAAAGCGAGCAGGCATTAATGCCGATGCTGTTTCAGAAGTTTTTATGGGCAATGTATTAACCGCAAACGCTGGTCAGGCACCTGCACGACAAGCGGCTTTGGCAGCAGGTGTACCTAATACGGTACCTTGTACTACCATTAACAAAGTTTGTGCTTCGGGCATGAAAGCCATTATGTTGGGCGCACAAAGTATTATGCTAGGCGATAACGATATTGTAGTAGCAGGCGGAATGGAAAGCATGTCGAATGCACCCTACTATATTGCTAAAGCTCGTTGGGGAATGAAATATGGAAACACAGAATTAATTGACGGAATTGTAAGAGATGGTTTACAAGATCCCTACGAAGGATACATGATGGGAACCTGTGGAGAAATTTGTGCCGAAGGGTATAATTTTAGCCGAGAAGACCAAGACGCTTATGCAACGGCTTCTTACAAACGTGCCGAAGCTGCTTACGAAAACAATGCTTTTGCCGATGAATTAGTTGCTGTTGAAGTGCCTTTACGCAAAGGAAAAGTAGATGTGGTAGACCAAGACGAAGAGTACAAAAAAATTATTTGGGAGAAAGTAGCTAAATTGCGTCCTGCTTTTAAAAAGGATGGAACAATTACGGCGGTAAATGCTTCTAAAATTAACGACGGTGCTGCCGCTGTTGTATTAATGAGCAAGCAAAAAATGGAAGAATTGGGCGCAACACCTTTAGCTAAAATTCGTGGTTTTGCCGATGCCGCACAAGCTCCCGAATGGTTTACAACAACGCCAGCCAAAGCAATTCCTAAAGCATTAAGCAAAGCAGGAGTTAACAAAGAAGACGTAGATGTTTATGAAATTAACGAAGCTTTTTCGGTAGTAGCATTGGCAAATATGAAAGATTTAGATTTATCGCACGATAAAGTAAATGTACTAGGAGGAGCCGTATCTTTAGGACATCCTATTGGTGTTTCGGGCGCACGCATTGTTTGTACACTTATTTCTGCCTTAAAATATAAAGAAGGTAAAATTGGTGCTGCAGGTATTTGTAATGGCGGCGGCGGCGCATCGGCTATGGTTATTGAAAAAGTATAAGCTATGTGCTAATTACTGATAATCAGTAATTTAAGGTGGTTTGCTTAAACTAAAAAATGAAGTTTTTTTATGCAAAGTCTGATAAGTTTTTACTTGTCAGACTTTGTTGTTTTAACCTCCTGTTATTTTTTTCCTTAGTGCCAAACCTATTTTTTGATACCTTACATTGGCCTGAACAATAGAAATTTCCTATCTTAGCCAATTAATAAGGGCATTGTGTAGTAACAAAAGGTTATTTTGACCTGTTTAACTAGTTGGTTGCTACTTTTTTGGGTAGAAACTAGAACGTATATTTAATCGTTTTACTTTTTTACATCGTATTTAAAAGTAGGAAGTGCTTTTTTATTTAGATAAACAGACCGTCGTTTTTAACAAATGGAGCACAAGCTGTTTGTCTTTTCCCGATAGGGACTCCTTACAATTATTAATAAAAGAAAAACATGGTAAGAAAAATCAGCAACATATACTGTTTAG
Organism: Bacteroidota bacterium; assembly: GCA_020630215.1. GTDB lineage: Bacteria > Bacteroidota > Bacteroidia > Chitinophagales > UBA2359 > JAHDBT01. The sequence continues at coordinate 6,207 of JAHDBT010000333.1, read as the reverse complement.
TAGTATTGATGATGATAGTTTGCAGCGTTAATGTTTGGGCGCAAAACCCACCAATAGATGTGCCTGCACCAGTAGAGGATGTGCCAGATATTGATCCTGAAAATATTGATATTGTGAAGCCTTATGAGCCAGTTTTGGCAGATGCGGTAAAGGTAAGTTTATCGCCTATTTTACCCACTAAAGAAGAACTTGATAGCCAAAAACCTGCTTTTAACGATTACTCCGTTCCTAACAGGTATTTAACAATGACCTACGATCCGCCTACGCTTAAACCAAAACGTTATAAATCGAAAAAAACGGAACTCGAAAAATTGCATCATGCATGGTTGCGGGCAGGCTACGGAAACATTAATACGCCTTTAATTGATGGGTCGTTTAGTACTGGCCGCTCTAAAGATTATGTGGTTGGTGGCAATGCTTATTATCATTCTTCTAACAGTAAAAAAATAGATTATCAAGATTTTAGCAACCTAGGAGCAGAGCTGTATGGTAAAGTATTTCAGAAAACAACTTATACCACTTTTAATGGTGGATACAAGCGAGATACCTACCATTATTATGGCTACGATGAAGACAGCCTAATTGTAGCTTATGATACACAAGAAGAAGCTCGGCAGATTTTTCAAACCATTTCGGCAGGGGCGGAGTTAGGAACAAGTAAAGAAAATAACCTAGAGTTAGATTATAAAATGCGCTTCGATTTTCATCGCTTTGCCGATAATCATGATGGTGCAGAAAATAATGTAATTATAGGAGGCGATATGAACAAGCAGTACTCCGAAACTATTTCGTTTGGTGGCTTTGTTCATGCACATTACTCAACCTATAAACGAGAACCAAATTCCTTTGATGATATGGCATTTAACTTAACGCCAACATTTACGTTTCAGGAGTTTTATGGGAAGTTTACCCTTGGCGCAAGTCTATTATTTGATGATGGCAACTTTCATCCATTTCCTTATTTAGAAGTAGAAGGTTACTTAGTAGAAGATAGACTAACACTTTATGGAGGATGGGATAAAGACCTGATTAAGAACAACTATATGCAGTTTGCGGATGCCAATCCTTTTATCAGCCATTTTTTAGATTATCGCAACACCGTAAGAGAAAGTCGTTATGCAGGGGTGCGAGGCAGTATAATGCCCGCAGTAAGTTACAATGCCAAAGTAGTACAGCGAGTGCATAAAAATCAACCTTATTTTATAAACGATTCTTTGGATAGAAAGCAGTTTAATGTGGTGTACGATTCGACGATGATTAGCTTAGGAGGAATGGTTGAACTGGGTTTGCAATTTGCCAAAGATGCCGAAATTATAGTAGGAGTAGAGTACCAAAACTACGAAACCAAACAACAAGAAGAAGCTTGGCATTTGCCCAAACTTAAAAGCACTATTTCGGGCGTGTTTACAGGCATAGATAAGTTAAATGTTAGAGCAGATGTATATTTTGCACAGGGCGCAAAAGCATGGTTGCCTAATGAGGTAGTAAGCCTAAAACCAATTGTTGATGTTAACTTTGCGGTGCGCTATTCTGTAATTGACAATATTTCTTTGTTTGCCAATGTAAATAATGTCACCTCTTTAAAATACCAACGTTATTTGTATTATCCTAATTATGGCTTTAATGCCCTAGGAGGATTTATTGTTAAATTTTAAGGCAAAAGTTTAAGGTTTGTTATTAGACTTGTTACTCTTTAATAAACACTTATCTGAAAGTATCTTTTTCTGCTATTTTCCTCGAAAAAATAAGTCCGTAGCTAGGCTATGCACTAATTTTTTCAAGAAAACTATCAAAAAAATCTAAATTCCATATAAGAATTCCTCAAATAGCAACAAGTCTATTTACAATAATTCCTTTCCTATTAAATGGAAAGCGTACTAACTTTTTTTTAAAAAATACTAGCTACTAAACTAAAAACAAAGCATAAATTATTCAATATCATGAGTCGAGAAAAAGACATTGCACAATATTTAAAGAAATTATTATTTTCCTATAACGACATTGTTGTTCCAGGTTTGGGGCAGTTTAAAACCAAGTATGTTTCGGCAAATCTTAAAGAGGGGCAAAGCTTAATTACGCCACCTCGTAAAACGGTGGTATTTGATGCCAACTACGAACCTGGTGATGCCATATTGTTGATCAATCATATTGCTCGTGCAGAAAAAAAATTAGAATCGGATGTGCAGCAAGAATTGAACGATTTTGTAACAGCACTACAAGCGAAGTTAGATAATGGAGAGCAGGTGTTGTTACCAGAAATAGGAACTTTTACAAAAAAAGCACCAGGTAATATTTATTTTGAGGCAGTTAAAGATGTTAATTTTTCGTTAGATACTTATGGATTAGGAGCGATTGATTTACCAGAACTAGCTACAGGTACAACACCTGATGCAGTGAATACCAGCGCAGTAGGTGCAGGGAAAGGCATTTACACTAGTGCCGAAAATGAAACCGATTTGCCCAAGGAAAAAGACGTGCCGCCTGTGCGAGAAACAACGGTTTCTAATATGATAGCCGAAAAAGCCAATAAATCGGTAAAAGCAGACATTCCGCCACCTACCGATGTTCCTGAAAAACGCCGCAGCAGAGGATTCTTTTTATGGCTATTGCCACTCTTGGCTTTAGGAGTGTTTATCTTTTTATTAACCCGATTATCTTCTGATAAAGATAATCAACTAGCTAGTAACAAGCCTAAAACCGAGCAAAATAAAACCATTGCTAATAATACAAATGCGAATAGTGCTGTAACTAATAAAAACAACAATAGCAATAATAAAAATACTGCTAATAATAATACTAGAAACAATAACACCAATACCAAGACTAGTACGAACACAAACACCAATACAAACACTAGTGCTAATAGTAAAAGCGGTAAGGAGGCAAATAAAGTAGACGTGAATGCGAATGCCAATAAAGGAAATAGTAGTACTAGTGCTAATACAGGAGATAAAGGTACAACGAATAACTCGAATGCGAATACAACTAAAACTAAAACAGTAACTCCGCCTGCACCACCTAAAAAAGATCCACCTAAAAAAACAACTACTAATGACTCAAAAACAGACACGGGTAATGCCAAGGATAATATAGCTGTTACCCAATCGAAAGAAAATGAGTATGTAAATACCAATTCTCCTAAAGGTTATTATATTATTGTAGGTGCATTTAAATCTCAAAAAAATGCACAAAAGTTGGCCAATAAAATAAAGAAAGAAAGTTTAGATGCCCATGTTTTGCAAACAACAAGCGGTTACTACCGAGCAGGTATTTACTGTAACAACTTAGAGGTTGCCAAAACACAATACCGCAAATCTCGTAAATCGCATAATAAAGGGGCATGGTTATTGAAATATAACTAGCACAAATGCCTAATGTTATAATAGGCTATATTTAGACTTAACAAGTTAATATTTGTTGGTTCATTGTTGG
>JAHDBT010000333.1:0-2675 GCA_020630215.1 Bacteroidota bacterium | reverse complement strand
TTTATACAAACAATAATTTGAAGAGGCTTTTACCCCAAAAGTGTACCTGAATAAGGTAAAGGAACCCATTTTTTGGCATGTTTCATTTAGTTAACACTTTAAAACGGCGAAGCGAAGCGTAGCCGCCTAAATACGATGTACCCGCTACCAAAAAAGTATAAATTGCTAATTGAAACATGCCCCTTTTTTTACAGTAAACTCAATTGTAATGGTATATTCCAGTATTAACTATGATAATTAATAGGATTGCAAAAGTTTATTCCGTTATTTTTAATTTTATGGTCTATAATTGCTGTTTATTGGTATGCTTGTGAATTAAAAGATAATTCCTGTAGCATTTTTAATAGTACACAGACCCGTAGCTACATCATTGCCGATGGTACAGAAGTATTTTTGACTACCAAGAACTGGTTAGAATATAGCTATTCTAAGCCTGTGCCAGAAATACTAGAGGAAGACTTTAGAAAAAGTATTGATAAAATGGCACTTTGGTTGCAACAAAATCCTCATAAAAGAGTACACATAACTGGTAGTTACTTAGAAACAGAAAAAAACTACAGTATTTACGATAACCTTGGTCTTGCGCGTGCCGAATACCTAAAGAAACAACTAATGGCGGCTAACATTCCGCCCGATAAAATAATAACCCAAGGAATTGCTAACCAATTTGAAAGGGTTAAAAGCTCCACTTTAATAGGAGGAATTAATATTCAATTTAGCGAAGACTAAATAATAAACGCAAAAATACAACGGCCTTTTATTCAAGAAAATGTCAACTACAGCATAAACCATATACGAATTCTACTTTTTTGCTAAAGCATTACTAAATTTCTCTGCTTTCGCTATTAAATTACAATTTTTTTTTATAGATTGGCCTCTTTATTGCAGTAAATTACAATAGGCGCAATATCATAAAAAAACATTTTTAAATAAGATAGACTATGTTCTGGGACATTTTTATCATGCTGCTTATTCTATTCTTTTTTGCTGCCATCTTATCTATATATTTTAACTTAAAGATAGATGCAAAGCAAAAAGAACGGGAACGTGTTGAGCAGCAGTTACATAAAACACGAAATAAGTACAATCGTTTAATTACAGAAAGGGACCATTTAGAAGGGGCGTACAAAAAAGTGCAAGGTTTGTATGCAGAACAAAATATGCAAAAAAACGAATGGGAAAGAGAAACCAGTAAAGCTCGAAAAGAAGTAGCAGAAATAAAGGCGCAAATGAATGTAATGAGTACGTTTAAGGAAAAGTACGAGCAAGTAAACAAGGTTTACAAAGAGCGAGAACGAGAATTAATGCAATTTAAAACAAAGCAAAAAAACCTAGATAGAGATAAACAAAAGCTAACACAACAGGTTGAAAAATTGAGTAAAGAGAATCAATCTGCAAGGATTAATATTCAGCAGTTAAGCCAGTTTAAAAGCCAGTTTAACTTAATGAATCCAGAGTTTAAACAACTCAAGCAAGATGCTAGTCAATTAGAAAATAAACTAAAATTTGCTCAACAAAAAACAACCGATTTAGAAAAAAAAGTAAAGGAAAATGAACAGTTAATAGAGGAGCAAAAAAATACCATTTACCAATTAGAACAAGTGCAAAAGAAATACGAAAATTTGGTAGTAAAACACAGCGATTTAAAAGATGCACAAGAGCAGCTTAACCAAGAATTAGGCATTGTTAAAGAAGCCAATAAGCACCTACAAATGCAAATTGATGAGGTAAAAGAACTCAACAAATCGTACAAAAAAACCATTAATTTACTAGAAAACCATTCGCGAGTATAAAGTGAAAACAGTAGAGGAAATTTACGGATTTTCTCTACATCGAAAAAATCCTCTCGTCCGTACCAAGTACCCGCTACTATCTACCAAAAAAAGTATCCACCACTTAGATTAAAAAGGCCGTTTATTGTTTTTGAGCAGTTACGGTAAAAAGATGCCAATGTTTTGCTTGTCCACTTACCGTAGAACCCTCCTCTTCCTTTTCTTCCCAAAACAAAATATTAAATCCTTGAAACAGCAATTTTACGGCTTCTTCCGATAGTAAAGTTAGGGTTTTCCAATCATCTCGATCACCAAAAAAATGTCCTGTAAAATAAGCGTTGGGTTTCATCGAAGTGACAATTTTTTTCCAAAGGTTAGGAAAAGCATTGGGCTTACAAAAAGGCAAAGCAAAACTCGCATTCACCAAATCAACAGGGCCGTCCCATACTGCCGTTTCAAAAGAAGATTGTATAAACGTAAAGTTATTTTTATAGGGAGCTTCCTTAAAGCGTTGTTCTAAAAATATGCCTGACTGTTCGTTGAGGTCTACCCCTTGTACTTGCCAACCTTTTTCTAGCAAAGCTACAGAATCACGTCCTGTTCCACAGCCTAAATCGAGGGCTAAAGGTGTAGCGGTGCTAGTGGTTTTTTGTGTTTCATAAAGTGCAATGGTTTTAATCAAATTATCATGTGGCGGACTTGCTTTGTGGTGTTCGTAATAACCTTTCCACGATTGTTTTTCTTTTTTCATAATATTGTTTTTATGTTTATGCTTTCCCAAATATACAGATTCTTTGATAAAAAAATAAGGTGCATATCAATAAAAAAAGCCCAAAATTTTAAAATTTTGGGCTTTCTAATTGCTTAAAACTCCTACCGTATTAGTCCTGTTCTGGCGTACGG
>JAHDBT010000332.1 GCA_020630215.1 Bacteroidota bacterium | reverse complement strand
GCCTGTGGCTTGCAGCTAAAAGTGTCAACTATCTTTTAGGGCTGCTGAAACATGCCCTTTTTTTCAGAAGACTCATTAAAGCAATATGGATTTTAGGAGATGTTATACTATCACTAATTGCTAGGATTTGGATGGACTAGATGTATGGATTTTTTTTGGTGGCGGGGATGCTAGTGGCTCAAAAATCAAAATCCGCCTCGCTAGTTATCCCAAAAAAACATAGGCCAACAAAGCCGCCACATAAGCTAGTACAAACATAAAAATAAATTGCAAAACAGGATATTTCCACGAGTCGGTTTCCTTTTTTACAATCGCTAGTGTACTCATACATTGTAGGGCAAACACATAAAACAGCAGTAGCGAAACCGAGGTCGCTACATCAAAACGTTTGCCGCCAGTATCGGCATTTGTTTCATTTTGCAAGCGTCCTATAATGGTTGTTTCCTCTTCCGAACCAATGCTATAAATAGTAGAAAGCGTACCAACAAAAACTTCCCTAGCAGCAAAAGAGGTAATTAAAGCAATCCCAATTTTCCAATCGTAGCCTAGCGGTTTAATAAATGGCTCAATGGTTTTTCCTAAATAACCAGCATAAGAATACTCCAATTCTAACGATTTATACGCTCCGCTTTCTACATCAACAGTAGTAGTAGCAGCAGCATATTTTGCTTGGTATTTATCCTGGATATAAGCCGAAGAGTGTGGACTAAAGCTGGCTAATAACCACAATAAAATCGAAATAAGAAAAATAATTTTTCCAGCTTCTAGCACAAAAGATTTGGTTTTGTTGTACACATTAAATCCAATATTGCGCCAGTTAGGAAAGCGGTATACAGGCAACTCTAAGGTCCAAAAAGGAGCTTGATTAGATTTAATAAATTTGCTCAACAACCAAGCAACCGCCAATGTAGCGATGGTGCCTAGTAAATACAAGGAGAAAAAAGCCAATCCCTGTATATTTATCCAACCAACACTTTCATTCGGAAAAATAAGTGCAACGAGGATGGCGTACACAGGCAATCTAGCACTACAAGTCATGAGGGGCGTAGCTAAAATCACCGCCATTCGTTCCCGTTCCTGTTCAATGGTTCTGGCACTCATAATAGCTGGTATTGCACATGCCAACCCCGACATTAAAGGAATAATACTGCTGCCACTCAAGCCAAATTTTTGCAAAAAATTATCCGATATATAAGAAACCCGTGCTAAGTAACCCGTATGTTCCAACACACCTAAAAAGAAAAAGAGAATGGCAATTTGCGGAATAAAAATCAACACCCCACCAACACCTGGCACAATCCCATCCGAAAGTAAACTTGCCAACCATGCTGGCGATATATTGTTTGCTAAAAAAGCACCTAAGGCAGCAAAAGCGGCATCTATCCATTCCATGGGATAACTAGCAGCAGTAAACACTGCCTGAAACACCAAAAACATAATTGCCAAAAAGAAAAACAGGCCAGCAATAGGATGCAGGGCGAATCGGTCAATTTTTTGCGTGGTATTTAAAAATGCATCTTTTTCAGCAGGGTAAATTACCGCATCGTTCAGCAGTTGGCTAATTACCTTTTGCCGATTAATAAAGTCGGTTTCAAATTGTTCGTATCCTCCTTCAAAATAGTTGCTGTTTACTTGCTGTAAAGTTTGGCGATAAGTATTTTCAAAAACACCACTGGTTTCGTTTTCTACTTCGTAAGTGCTTCTACAAAAGGAGTTAGGAAACACAAAACCTTGTTGCGTAATTAGTGCTTTTACGTCGGCTAGTCCATCGCCATTTTGCGAGTTCATCAGTATCACCTCACAGCCAAGTCGTTCTTTAAGTTGGGGTAGGTTAATGGTGATGTTGTTTTTGGTTAAATCATCTTTAAAATTAATCACCATTGCCATAGGCGTTTGCAGGTCGGCAATTTGAGTATATAAAAGCAAGCTGTTTTCTAGGTGCATGGCATTGGCCACAAAAAGAATAGGCGCAGCTTGTGCGGTAAAATTTAAAATTTCTTGCTGGCTAATTTGTTCGTCCAACGTGGTCGCACAAAGGTTTTTTAATCCAGGTAAATCAACAATTTGAGTATCTTCAAATAAACCCATTTTTTTATCAACCGTTGCCCCTGGATAGTTGGCTATTTTTTGATTTAAGCCTGTTAGTAAATTAAACAAACTGCTTTTTCCTGTATTGGGCATTCCTACTAATGCAATTTTTTTCATTGGTTTGTTTGGTTGGTTGTTGGAGTGATTATTATGCGGATGTAATTTTATTTCATTTTTAGTACTTCAATATTTTCGGCATCTGTTTTTCTGATGCCTAATAGCCTGCCATTTACCGTAATGTGTAATAGGTTAAATATAGCAGGACTGTAGTTAATTTTAACAATAGCTCCTAGGCAAATGCCATTGGTTAAAAGTTTCCTTTTTACGGAAGTGTTGTTAGAAATAAAGGTAATTAAACCACTATCACCATTTTTTAAAGTTGTTAGTTTCATTGTATTTTTTTCTCATTCACTGAACTCCAAAGGTAGATAAAACAATTTGAAGATTCTAAGTTTTTAATGACCAATGCTCAATAACCAAATCATAATTTTTTTAAAAAAAACAAAAATCAAATTTCAAAATACCCAATAAGTGAATGAGAAAAAATAAACTCCACCACTTTGATTATTCTTTTCTTATTATTGATGCCCGCAAGCGGTTCTCTACACTTAAATATCCAAAGGGATATTTATTTTACTGCGTAAAAACCGTTCGTTCATACAAATACTCGCAATAGCTCGCTATTGCTGCGTTTTGCGCCTTGCCTTGAAAAAAACAATCGCACACTTTGGTGGAGTTTATTTTTTTCATTTCACTAACCAAATCCTAATTTTTAAATAATAATCAAACACCAAAAATCCCCAACATCAGCAGATAAAAAAAATTAATTCTAAATCTTAAATGAATTCCTTCCCCACGTCAGCATAAAAAAATCAAAAATCAAAAATTAACCCTTCTATTTGTTGTTTAATACGAGCAACGGTTTCGGCATATTCAAAACTGCTTGTGGGCAAATAAAACAATTGTTGTTCATAAGCGGCAATTGCTTCGGTATTACAACCAAGTGTGGTATAAGCCGTGCCTAGCAAGGCGTAGGTTTGGGGCAACTGTGGCAAACGTTGGGTGGCTTGTTGGGCAAAATAAATGGTGTTTTCGGGCAATTGCATTTGGTGGTATACACTAGCACTTAGGCTGTAAGGTTTAAACCAACTTGGTGCAATTGTAATGGCTTCTCGGGCGGCAACAATGGCTTTTTCGTGTTGTTGATTGTTAGCGTAGGTTTGGGCAATATTAAACCAAATTACCGCTAAAAGTTCGGTCTTACTTAGTTTTTTTAGCATCAAATTTTTTCCAATTTGAGTGCTATCTATGTTATAGTGTTGAGCATAAAACTGGAGCGAGCTGGTGCGCCCTTCTGTTGTTTCCCAGTAAATAGTTTGTGGAACATCGGCATCAGCGTCGGCATTGTGCCACACAATGGCAATGTGCGAGGGCATTAAAATGGCATACAAAGGCAAATTTAACTCCTGAGCAATAGTAAGGTAAATTAAGGTGTTAATATCACAATCAAACAAACGGTATTGTAAACACATCGAAAATGCGCCGTGATAGGTGCGATTTAGTTTTTGGTGATGAGTAATAATTTTACTAATATACTGCAAATGAGCCAAGGCCTCTATTTGCGTGTAGGTTGTTTTTTGAGGAATGCCCCTTTTTGCCGTTGCTACTATTTCTTCCAAAAAATCATAGGCAGTGTCGGCTACTTTCAAGCCTGCAAACAGTTCTATATCTAAAGCTACAAATCCAATCGTACAACTCGTATCTATCACTTCGCTAAAGCTAGGCGGAGGGGCTTGTTGGGGGGGGGGATTGGTAAAATAGTTACATTGCGAACAAAGGAGCAGTATGCCTGCACAAATGCCAAATATACCGACAAGCGCAACGGAGGTATATTGTTTTATCATAGAATTGTATTGGTGTATCCTTGCATAGGAAAAATGAAAGTAATAAAGGGCTTTATTTGTTCCAGCTTCATCGAATTTAGTACATTTACCAGATAATCACTAGCTTTTTTACTAATTTTGAAGCAAGAAATTGTTATACCATGGCTAAATGGCGGTATGGCTAAAGGGTTACAGGGTTGTATCGCTAAAGTATTCTAAGAATATATCGCAACATCTTGTGTTATACTCAACTACTTCGGGTTTTGTGCAAATTTGAAGTAATACCTTTTTCGACACGAAGCCGCAAAGCACACGAAGAACACAACGTTTTTTAGCTTTCTATTGGTTGTAATTGTATGCAAATATTACCTTTTACCCTATTTTTTAGAGACACAAAGGAGGCTTCGTCTAAAAAGAACACGAAGCATTATATCGGCTACAATTATTAACATTCAATGCACAAAACCTAATGTGGTTTAGTATAACAAGAAAAACAATTTAACAAAAAGCAATTCAGCAATTTAATTCAAATGCAAATAAAAGCCTATCATCCATTTATACTAACAGGAACTATCTTTTTTTTGATAGCCCTGCTAGTAATTGTATTGGGTTTTGAGGCTAGGGGAGATATTAGCAGATTGGTGTTGAGTGTAATTATTGCGGCTGCTTATGGTTGCCATTTATGGGGCTACCATTTATATACCGACCAAAAACGCTTGTTTAACACCGAAAATTTATTTGGACATATTATTATGTTTGGCGTACCTACCATGTTTTTAGCCGTAGTTGCAACCATTCGTAGTGGTTTGGCTTTTCAAGATTTACTAGTAGGGCTGGCTTTATTGGGTTACCTGCATTATTTTACAAGCAGTTTAATGTTGTACAAAAAACTTATTTTTCAGCGAAATAGTAATTTTGTAGTTCGGCAGTGGCAGGTGTTTATGAGCATTTTAGGATTGGGTTTGTTTTTTCAATTAAGCAGCAACCTTCCTCGAATTTTGCTAGGACTGATTTTAATAGCAGGATTTTTTGCCTTTTTGCCCCTCTTAGTTCGCCTAAAATGGATTGTTATTTTTAACCGAGAAAAGTTAATGGCCATTCCTTACCTACTCACTATTAATGCCATTAATATTACCCTTATTGTACTCTACTACCAGCTTTCAGAAAATTACTTAATAAGCGAGCATTTTTTTGTTAATGCATTTGCTTTGTTGGTTATTGGCACGATGTCGGCCTACAGCGCATTTTCTTTGTTGGCTATTATGTTTTACTTGCCCTTGTCCTCCATTATACAAGAGCAACAATCGGAAATTGAAAGTTACCGAGAAATAGGCTTGGCAATGCAACAGCAAAAAAGCTTGTCCGATATATTTAACCGTTTGCTTAATGGCAGTCACAAAAATACATCAAGCGATGCCGCATGGCTCACCCGATTTGATGAAAACAATGGCGATTCGCAAACTTATCATATTAATATTACAGGCAACCAAATTGATTTACTAATAGCCAAAATTAATATTGATGAACTCGTAGCCAAAGAAAAAAACGAACCCTATCACTACTTTGCAGATTTAGAAAAAGGAGGCATTTTTGCCAATAGCGATATGCCGTTTAAATCTTTATTAATTGTGCCTGTATTTAGTAGAAAACAACAACTAGCTGGTGTAATGTGTTTATTAAAAGATTTTAAAGGCGGCTACGACGAGTATATGATAAGCTTGGTAAAGGGATATGCAGGGCAAGCAGCACTAGCTTTAGATAATGCGAATTTAATGGAAACCCAAATCCGTTCGGCACGTTATAAAGAAGAGTTGGATATTGCCGCAAAAGTACAAGATGCCTTGATGCCCGAACAATTTCCTGCTACCGAGCATTGCGATATTGCCGCACTTAACCAGCCTGCTAAGGAAGTAGGAGGAGATTATTACGATTACAATCAGCTAGATGAAAACCGCCTAGTACTAGTTATTGCAGATGTATCAGGAAAAGGATCTTCTGCGGCTTTTCATATGGCACAAATGAAAGGCATTTTTCAATCGTTAATGCCGCTAGATTTACCTGCCGACCAGTTTTTAAAAATGGCCAATAATGCCGTTTCTAGCTGTTTTGAGAAGGGAAAGTTTATTAGCATGACTTATTTACAGCTCGATTTTCAGAAAAAAATGCTCATTTATAGCCGTGCAGGGCATTGCCCAATGCTTTTTTATAGGGCAAAACAACAAAAAGTAGAAGTTTTTACAGGAAAAGGACTTGGTTTAGGCATTATGAGGAACGAAAAGTACGCTACCTTTGTTAATATTGTGGAAACTCCTTTAGAAGAAGGCGATATCATGATTCTATATACTGATGGCCTTTTAGAAGGACGTAAAGATGACAATGCCGACGAAGAGTATGGATATGAACGAGTGCAAACTTGTTTAGAAAAAAATGCAGATAAATCGGCAGAGGTAATTAAAAATGCTATTTATACAGATTTTAAAATCTTTACCCAAAATAGCGACTTTAAAGACGATACCTCCCTACTAGTCATCAAAATAAAAAAAGGATAGAACTCACTCAAATCACAACAATTCAACTCAACCTTGTTTCAACACTACCCTTTTTTATTACATACTATTTGTTCACTAAATTATATACATGATTTAAAGCATACACTTAATCTAATTCCAATTTGGTTAACTACTTTTGCTCCCTAACACCTCCCCCCATATACACTTTTAACTAATTCACATCTAATTTACTTTAGATAAGTGACCAAATTTAGGAACTCCATCTCAACAAATAGGTCAATTATTGCTTGAAAATAGACATTAATGTAGGCAAGTTTTAAAAAAATGCGAAAATGCGGAACTTTTTTCCTAATTTTCCGATTCCTTAAAATGGAATTTGCAAACAATGATTATTGACAAACAACATATTGACGACGGCCTTTTGAAATTATCCATCAATGGTGATCTAGATGCAAGTTCTGCACTAGTAATGGATAGTGTGATTAAACAGGCTTATCAGGAAGAACATTTTCGCATCCTGGTAGATTGTAAATCGCTGAATTATATTTCTTCGGCTGGATTAGGTGTGTTTATCTCCTATCACGAGGATTTCTTAAAAGAGGAAGGCAAATTTGTCTTTTTTGAAATGAGTGATAAAGTATACAACGTTTTTGAATTATTAGGCTTACACGACCTATTCAAAATCGTAAAAAGTGAACATGAAGCAAAGAACCTTTTTAAAGATGAAAATTAATTACACCACTACCTGTTGTAAAAATCAGCTTGGCAAAATTCGCAATTTTGTGTCGGAGCAAATTAGCACCGCCCAATTAAGCGAAATAGAAAAAAACCAAGTTATTTTAGCCGTTGATGAAGCTTGCGCTAATGCAATCATTCACGGCAATAATTGCGACGAGAAACGAGAGCTAAAACTAGCCCTCGATGTAAATCAAGAACGCATTTATGTAGAAATACATGATGTAGGCAATTTTAGACCAAATGAGGTAAATTGGTCTTCGAGAGATTTAATACGAACTTGTGTAAAAAATAAACGCAAAGGCGGCCTAGGACTCAACCTGATGCACCGAATTATGGACAGTGTGCAATATTACAATAACGGAAAAATTAACGTTTGTGCACTTACTAAAGAAATTAGGTGAAAATTGGTAGAGAGTAGATGGCCTTTAGTAGAGAGAGGATAGAAGGAGGAGTATAAAATTTGCAAGAATGCTTATTTATTGGTATCTTTCCTAAGAAGAAAATAATAGTATATTATGGGTGTAGCAATAATAAAAGAAAACTTTTTAAGTCTAACCGCAGCAGAACAGCAAGAGTTTGCACAATTTATTTTAAATTACTTTATATTTTTACCTAAAGATACGAAGATTATAGGTGAAGACTATCCTATTAGCCCAGAACTAAGAGCAGAACTAAATAAACGTTCGGAAGAAATACACACAGGTGAAGCAACAGGGTTTACATGGGAGGAAGTAAAAAACGACATCAAAAAACAACATGGCATATAGATTGAAAATTTATGTTGAAGCTAGAAAAGACATAAGTGATGCTGTAGCATGGTATGAGGAAAAAAGGAAGGGCTTAGGTATTGAGTTTTT
>JAHDBT010000331.1 GCA_020630215.1 Bacteroidota bacterium | reverse complement strand
TTGGAATCTGCTTCTTTAATCTGTGATTCGTTTTCCTTGAGTTTAGACTTGTATATTTTTAGTTTCTTTTCCGTTTTAGCTATAAATTCATCCATAGTTTCTCCATAAAGTGCTAAATGCAACTGATTAGAAAATTCTCTCGAATGGGAAGTTTGCATGTCTTTTGGTTTTATAAATTCTTGAATAGTTTCCTGAGCAAATTGTTTTTCTAGATCTTCTGGTAGATAAAGAATAAAATCAATAAATTTTAGGAGGTTAATAATGTATTTATTGGAAAATTTCTTTTCCTTAGCCAAGCGTACTAATTTCATTTTAAAATGGAATCGCTTATCAACATCCTCTTTAGATTGATGCAAGTATTTTGTTGCTAAAATAGCTAAAGCAAATGGATTGTTCGATTTTAAAAGCTTCTCTTCTGTAGCGTTTTTTACCAAATAGGTATTGTATTCGTAAGTTAGTTTGGTCTGAAGAAAATCGTACTTGTATTTTCCTGATTGCTTAGGAACTTGCTCGCTTGTGTGTATCGCAAGCGCCGTTATTTTTTTTGAATATTTATCGAATATTCGGTAAAAATAAACAAACATTCTTTCAGAAAAAATCGTTTCAAAAGTTGATTGTACTTCTATATGAATCAGAATCCATTTTTCTTCTCCATTTTTTAAAAATACTTTTACCAACTTATCATTTACCGTTTTTCCTTTCTTGGTATTATCCGCAACTATCTTATGTAATTCTTGTTCTAAGAATTCCACTCGTTTATTAAAGTCAATTAATGGAAATGCACCAGGAAGGAAAAAGGCAATGAAGTCTTCAAAGAGATGGGTGATTATCTCTTTCCAATGGGTGTCGTAGTCAATTTTATGCATGTTGTTTTTTTATACAGGGGTTACTCCAAAGATAACTATTTTTTGGGTGTGATGCAATTTTTTATTTGATTGAGGTATAGCGACTTTGAGCCACTAGGATTTATATAGCGCAGTTTTGTATGCAAGTTAGGAGATGAATTAATAATCTCCCCCTCCACCATAGCCACCTCTACCGCCACGTTTTTTCTTCTGGTTTAAGCGGTAGTTAAAAGTCATCACAATTTGACGAGAACGCCATTGAAATTCCGATTCAGAAAACAATTCAGCGGTTTCGGTAATGCCCCTTCTTCTACGAGTATTTAAAATATCTTTTGCTGATAAAGTAAGCGTTGCGTTTCCTTTTAAAAGATCTTTAGAAATGCCCATATCCCAACTGCCAGCGGCATAGCGTTTGCCTTGTGTGGTAACTCGTGGCGCACGGTAATTAAAGGAGGTTTGTAAATCAATATCTTTTGGTAATTTAAATTTTGAAGATAGGCGGCCCGACCAAGTGTAGGTATCGCTGTGTAACGTAATGTCGTTGTACTCGCCGTCGGTTATTGCTCGGTAAAAATCTAGGTTGGTATTTAAACGCCACCAGTCCATTAGGTTGTAAGAGAAATTAAATTCAATACCATAAGCATTTTGGTTAGCCATGTTAATAGGAAACATACGGGTTTCTCCTAGCTCGTTTACTAAACGAATGCGCTCAATAACACCCGTGCGATAACGGTAATAAACACTACTAAGCAAAGTCCCTTTCTCAAAGTTTTTTAAATAACCTAATTCTATTGAGTTGGTATACTCTGGATTTAAATCGGGATTGCCCGAAAATATATTTCTGCTATCGCTAAAGGTGAAAAAGGGAAGCAAAAACCAAAAGCGTGGGCGGCTAATTCTTCGGCTGTAACTTACTTGGATAGTGTTTTGCTGTGGGAGTTCATAAGCCAAATGTATGCTCGGAAACCAATCTAAATAATCTCTAGGATTGGTGGTGTTACTTTCTAATAACTCTGTGCTAATATCAGAATACTCGGCACGTACACCACCTTGATAAGAGAATTTACCCGATTTATTTCCCGCCATTATATAAGCCGCATAAATGTCTTCGGTATAGGCCAATTCATCATTAAAATCGCCTAGTATCTGCCATTGTCCATCTATTTCTTCCTCTACAGTGTATTTATTACTAATGGTGCGAAGCGTTGTTTTTAAGCCCATCTCAAATTTGCCATCTTTACCAAACGGATGCACATAATCGGTTTGTAAAAGCAAGTTGCGCTCGTCTTCGGTATTGCTAGAACGTTGGTAAATGGTGCTATCGTTAAAGCTGCTATGCTCTTCATAATCCACCAATTCGGTATCATCGCCTAAAATGTATTTGGCATCAAAAGTCCATTTATGTCCTTTGCGTTTAAAGTTTTTTAAGTAGCTCAAAGCCCCCTCTAAATTATGTCCTGTTTCTGTTTCTCTATCTTGTCTGTTGGTAACATTGTAGAGGTTGCCTTCGCTGTCAAAATCCTCGTATAAAATATTGGCTTCGTTGGGGTTTTTACTAGGCTTGTACATGCCCGAAACCGTTAAAGTATTGCTTTTATTCAAAAATATATCGGCACCAAATTGTATGGTATTAGACAAGCCGCCTCTTACATGATCTCGTTCAATATTGTGGCTGCTAAACAGGTTGCCATTATCATCGTAAAACTCTTGGTATTGTGTGCCGCAGCCAGGGTTAGCACGGTAACTCATGCCGTAATTAGTAAATAGATTTACGTTTTTGCGGCGGTAATTTAAATTAAAGGACAATCCGTAATTAGTAGGGTGACCAAGCGTTGCTTCAAAAGAGCCATTCAGCCCTTTTTTACGTTCTTTTTTTAATACAATATTAATAATCCCAACTTCCCCTTCCGCATCGTAGCGGGCAGAAGGATTGGTAATTACCTCTACACTTTGCACCATACTGCCTTGTAATTGTCGCAAGGCATCGGTGCTGCTAATGCCTACTAAGCCAGAAGGTTTGCCATCAATTAAAATACGTACATTTTCGCTGCCACGTAAACTCACATTGCCATCAATATCTACATTTACCGATGGTACATTGTCTAGCAGTTCAGTAACATTACCGCCTTTACTTGCTAGGTCTTTTCCTACATTAAATACCCGTTTATCGAGCTTTAATTGCATGGTGCTTTTTTCGCCTACAATGTCTATTGCTTCTAGGGCAACTTCGTCGGCTTCCAACACAATTTTTCCTAGTGGAATAAAAGCATCTTGCACTTTTAAATCGGGAATAATTTTATCCTGATGTGCCAACATGCTAATACTTGCATAGTATTTACCAGGACGCAAAGCAATTTTAAACTGACCATTAATATTCGTAGCAGCACCTTTTTTTAAAGTACTATCCTTAGCACTGTAAATAGCCACCGATGCATAAGGAATCGGATTGTTTTGGGCATCGAGTATCATGCCATTTACGCCAGTAGTAGGCGTTTGACCACTTCCTCTAGAACCGCTGCCATTGCCGCCACCTTTAGGCGGTTGTGCTTGTAAATGGCTACCCACTTGAAAAAGCAAGAGCAGGGTGATAAAAGCAAATGTGTTTAGTAAAGTATATTTCATTGGGCTTATTTTTGAAGGTAATTTTTTTACAAAGGTAAGCAATGATTATTAGACAACAGCCAAAGTAATTTCCTCTTTATAGTTAAAGAAAATTAAAAAAAAAACTCCAAGATGCTACCTTAGATTGCATCTTGGAGTCGTTTTGGTTAATTGTTTTTTTGTTAAACAGTAAAAAGCAGCTCTTTATTCCAAAATAACACTAATTTCCGAAGTATGATAAATCCCAAAATATCCTAGGGCTTCGTTATCAAAATTGCCTTTAGGATTATAGGGGCTTGTGCCAGAAAATCCTGCGCCTTGTATTTCGCTTACCTGAGCAAAATAGTTGTAGGTATTTTCGTCAATTACTAGTAGTTCTACTTTTAAGGTATCTTCTGCCGAAAAAATATCGCGAATACCAATAGTTTGTGTATCACCGTCACCTACT
Source organism: Bacteroidota bacterium (assembly GCA_020630215.1). GTDB lineage: Bacteria > Bacteroidota > Bacteroidia > Chitinophagales > UBA2359 > JAHDBT01. Next base: position 4,219 of record JAHDBT010000331.1, on the reverse strand, counting down.
TCGTCCGAACTGAAATTGTAATTACCTGGGTCGTAGTCTCCATTATGGGTATATTTGAGACGGTAAAAATCATCCTGATTGGCAGGGTCTTGCCAGTTAGCAGATACTTGGTAGCCAGCTTCGATATCTTGTAAAAAGGGAAATTCAAAATCTTCTACCGAAAGGCTGTCCAAACTAGTAGCGGCAGGTGTGTAGGTACTTGCATTGTAATTAATGCCGTCTACATCGGTAATGCGAATGCTAAATACTTGTCCTGCTGTTGTACTAATGCCTTCTGCCAAATACTGTCCATTTGAAAATTCTGAAAAGGAATAGGTCGTGCCGTCATCGGCTTCTAGTTCTATGTTGAGATTGTTAACGGTAATAATATCGGAGGTATCGTAAAAGCCATTGCTATTGCTTGCATATACAGCACAAGTGCCATCCGTTGCATTTAAGTTGGCTTCTAAAATAAGTCGGGTAGGGGCATCTTCTAAATCCAATACAATTACTTCTTGACAAGACGAAAAAGAAAGCGCCAATACAAAAGCAGTTGATAAAAGCGTGATTATTTTTGATAAAGAATTCATGATATGTTGATTTAATATTTTTTTAATGAGGAAGAGGGGGGAGATTAAAATCTAAAATTCCAAGTAATACTAGGAACAATGCCAAACAATGCGGTACGAGTAGCTTCTGTTTCGCCAGTTTCGGCATTTTCAGAAAAGTCAATCGTGTAGGCATTTTTACGGTTGTACAAGTTGTAGGCCGATAAGTTAATATCAGAGTAGCGTTTGGCATTGTCTTTTAATACAGCGGTAATACCAATGTCCATACGATGATAATTAGGCATACGAGAAGAGTTGCGGTCGGTATATAAATTAACCAAAGCCCCATCCACATAATACTTGCCACTAGGAAAAGTAACGGCATCGCCATTGTAAAATACCCAGCTACCTGCAATGTTTACCCGAGGGGTAATTTGGTAAGTCGCTACTACCGATACATCATGCGTACGGTCTTGTCGAGCAGAGAACCATTTGCCGCCGCTAATCTCGTCAAATTGGCGTTCCGATTTAGATAAGGTGTAACTAATCCATCCTGTTAATTTACCTTTGTTTTTTCTTAGGAAAAATTCTGCACCATAAGCTCGTCCTTTTCCAAAAACCAATTCGGCTTCAATATCAGGATTTAAAAAAGCTTCTGCACCATCTTCATAATCTACTTGGTTTTGTAAATTTTTGTAGTAACCTTCCACGCTAAATTCATACATATTGTCTTTAAAATTTCGGAAATAACCGAAGGCAACCTGGTCGGCAATTTGAGGTTTTACTAATTTGCTACTCGGAATCCATAAATCGGTAGGTGTACCAGAATTAGAATTAGATAATAAATGTAAGTACTGGTAAATGCGGTTGTAAGATGCTTTAATGGAACTGGCATCGTTTAAAAGATAGGTGGCGTTAACACGAGGTTCTAGCCCTAAAAAACTGTTATAAAATTCTCCTTTGCCGTGGGTGGTGCTACTAATTATTTCGTCTTCGGCATTGTATTCTTTTTCGGTGTAGGAACCAATATTTCCAATGCCCGATAAGCGCAGACCATAATTTAAACTAATTTTCTTATTTACTTTTTGTTCGTTCGCTACATACACGCCGCCCTCTAAAGCATATTGTTCTTGTAGTTCTGTGTCTACGCCAGCCGATTCTCCATCTAATAAAAAGGTAGTGGGTTTAAAGCGGTGATAAATACCTTGCCAGCCAAATTTAATGGTGTTTTTAGGATTTAAATACCAGTTGTAATCTTGCTTTAAATTGTAATCAAAAATGCCTGCCGAAAGTTCAATGTCTAAACCATCACTTTCTACACCAAACCCATAATCAAAATCGCTATAAATAAAAGACGTGTTAGAAAAAAGTTTGCTGCTAAAGGTATGGTTCCATCGCAAAGTACCCGTTGTATTTCCCCAGTCAATACCTGCGTTTTCAATACCAAAAACATCTCGTCCAAAATATCCCGATAAATAAATACGGTCGTTTTTAGTGATTTGGTAATTGGCTTTTAAATTTAAATCATAGAAGTAAAGAGAGGTATTATCAAATTGGCTGGTAACGGCTTTTAATAGTAAATCGGCATAAGTACGACGGCCCGAAATCATAATCGAACCTTTGTCTTTTACCAACGGTCCCTCTAAAGTTAAACGAGAAGAAATAAGTCCAATACCACCAGTTGCCCCCCATTTTTTAGAGTTCCCATTTTTCATCCGTATGTCCATTACCGAAGAAGCTCTACCACCATATTCGGCAGGAATACCACCTTTGTAAAGCTTTACATCCTTCAAGGCATCCGAATTAAAAACGGAGAAAAATCCTAGTAGGTGCGAGGCATTGTAAACGGGTGCTTCGTCTAATAAAATTAAATTCTGATCGGCATCGCCCCCTCTAACAAAAAAACCGCTGCCGCCTTCGCTACTTGCGCTAACGCCAGGCATTAATTGCATGGTTTTAATTACGTCTTGTTCGCCTAGTAAAACCGGAATAAACTTGGCTTCTTTCATATCTAATTTTACCGCACTCATTTCGGTGCTTGTTACATTTACGTCTTCTCTTTCTCCTGTAACAATTACCACATCTAACTCTTGCGAAAGCGATTTTAGCTCGATGTTTTGTTCAATGTTTTGAGAGAGGTCAATATCAATGCTTTCTTTTTGGTAGCCAATATAGCTGTATTCTAAAGTGTATTTTCCTTGTGGTAAGGTAATGGAGTAAAAACCGTATAAATTGGTCGTTACCCCTGTTTCGCTACCAGGCACATATACGTTGGCGTAGAGTAATTCTTCGCCCGTGTCAGCAGCGCGCATATAGCCACTTACCGTAAAGTTTTGTGCTAGGAGTTCGCTTGCTGTTCCTAGCAACAATAACACCATTAAAGGTAGGTAATGTGCTAATTGTTTGATAGATTGATTCATGCTTATGTGTGTGTTATAATGTTTCGTGAATAAAATTTGTGTGCTATTACTCTCTTAATGAAGGAAGGTAGGGAAAAGTTACAGGTTAGGAAAATGAAAATTTAGATGTTTTTTTTAAATGTTACGTTAATTGCTGATTATTATAAGTATAGGGTGATATTTGGATTTGAGAAAAAAATAAAGAGAGGAGGAGAGAAGGAAAGAAGAAGTGGATGTGTATTGTTAAATAAGAGGTCGTAAACGTTTTCTCCAATGAATAAACCAAGCTGTTTGTAATAAAAAATTAAGTGCTAGTAAAAGATATACGCTTTGATAATAATTTAGATAAAGTGTTACCAAATCTGGGCTTAAATCGCAAGCACTCTGTAAGAGGGTGATGGTATCTAATTGGTAAGATAAACTCGCTAATAAAACAATAGAGGCACAGGCATGTATAGCTACCCAAAAACTATGCAAAGAGACTTTGCTATACCAACAAATAAAAGCTAATAATAGAAAATAACTCATCCATAAAAAGGGAAAATAATGAACTGGAATGTAAGAACCTGTAAAGTCTAATGTGGGGGGATAAAGTCTGTTATGGTAAGGGTATTTCAAAAACAAGGTCATTGCAAAAAAAATACCTGCCGCAATTAAATATAAACGAATGGTTTTATAGCAAGGCGTTTTGTTACTAGGGGAAGAGGGAGCGTTTAATTTCCAGTCTAAAATCATGGTTTAAGGTTTTTTAGTTTGACTTTACTCGCCCTTTATAAAACCGATAAGTCCAATGTACAAACCACATAATTTGTAGCAATAAATAAACCCCCAAAAGAGTAGGCACAAAATCACCGTACGGAAAAGCAGGCGTGTTAATAGATGAATAATAACGATTGTTAACGCCCGAAAGTGCCATCTTTGAAAACGGAAAAAATAGTAGGAAATAATAAGCTAAAGTAATCGTAAAATGACTAACAAGCCACACCTTATTTAACCAAACCAAACTCATCCAACAAACAAAGGCTAAAAATAAAAAATAGCCCATCCACATAAATGTAAAATGGGAAACTGGAATAACAAAATAACTACTACCCATAGCAAAATCAATAGCCGTATTTCCTGCAAAAAAGGAGAGGATTAATCCCGTAATAAACAATAGCCCTGCACCAAATAAATACATTCTTGCCGATTTGCGAGGAGGCATACTGTTAGGGATAGGTTGTACAGGAGGTCTGGTAAAATCTAAAGTTGCTTGCATAATGGGAAATAATTTGTTTCGCAATACCAATAAAG
>JAHDBT010000330.1 GCA_020630215.1 Bacteroidota bacterium | reverse complement strand
AATGCTCGCATTATTGGGATGGAGGAGATACGGTATTAGATTTTTGAATTTTGATGCTTGATTTTTGTGCCGTAGGTACAACCTGTTTATAGAAAAACAATAGCCAAAAACCTAGCACCATAGGTGCGACCTATATCATTAAAATTTAGCACAAAAATTTTTCACCTATTGGCACTAACATAAGCAGCAAAAAATCCAGCCATTAATTCAAACAAAAAAGCCGTTCGTCAATATTGACGAACGGCTTTTTTTTGTTTTTAGTGATTTAAAAATCAAGCAAACTAGTTTTTAACAAACTTGCTTGTTTGCACAGCATATCCATCGTTTACTTGTAGTAAATACATGCCTGTTGCATAGCTGCTAATATCTTGTGTAATTTGGTTAATGCCTGTAGTACTTGCGGCAGTACGAGTGCTTACCAAATGTCCTGCTACATCAAAAACACTTATTTTAATAGTCGATTCGATGCTGCTTACAAAACTAATTTGAATATAGTTATTGCTAGGAATTGGGCTTACATTAATGGTGCTAATAGGCGTATCACTTTCGCCTCTAACCAAGGTAATTACATCTCCATAGCTATAATCCCCATTTAAATCCGTTTGTTTTAGGCGATAGTAACTCATGCCTGCTACTGCATCTTTATCTAAGTACTCATAGCTTTTAAGGGTAATGCTATTGCCTGCCCCATCTATTTGCTTAATGGCAGTAAAATTAATACCATCCATACTGTGTTCTAGGGTAAAGTAATCGTTGTTATCTTCCGAGGCAGTTACCCATTTTAGCAAGTTGCCTTCTACTAGCACTTCGCCAGTAAACGAAGCTAATTCGATAGGTGTTTTTTCACAATAAACCGAATTTCCTTTCATGGATACGCCACAAGGTTCGGTTGCAATATACGAGTAACTGGTAATTGTTCCTTCAGGAAAAACCATAACTACTTGTTCATCACCATAATAATATTGGAAAGCACTTTCTCCTGTAATTTGGTAGGGTACCGAATTATCATATTGTGGTAAACCGCCTGTTACACTTACTCCAGTAAAAAACTCGCCTGTTGTAAAATCACAGTATTCGACTACGCCAATTTTCACTTCTTTTAAGAAAACAACAGGTGTAGGACCTGCAATATTTAAACATTCGCTACTCGTATCAGGCAGTCCGTCTGCTCCTGCAGGACCAGCTACTACCGAAATATAATACACTTGGTTGGTATTCAATCCTAAATCGGCATTAAAATCACCACTATCACTGTTTGTAAAAAGAATGCTTGCTAGTGGGTCGGCAGCATTATTATGTAATAAATATGCTAACACATCTCCGTCTGCAACTACTGCACCTTCTGTAACAACACCCGTTGATTCGCCACTACAAACAATTACCTCATCGGTAGGCATTGTACCAGGGTCCGACTCGGCAACAGGTGTAACAACAACTTCGTCGGTACTTAAACAAGAAGCATCCTCATTGTATACGGTTAAGGTATAGCTTGTTTCTTCGCTAGGGGTTGCTATTGGGTCTGGGCAATCGGTACAACTTAAACCAGCTTCGGGCGACCATTCATAGCTATCTCCTCCGCTACCGTTTAACTGGGTACTGCTGCTCGAACAAAAACTCACATCCTCCCCAGCATCTGCAACTACATCCGAAGCTACAAAAATGGTAATGGTATCCTCATCGGCACAACCCGTAAGGTTATTAACTACCGATAATACAAAAGAGGTTGTTTCGCTAATACCAACTACGGTAGGTGTAAGGCTAGTAGGGTCGTCTAGGTTATCCTCGGGCGACCAAGAAAACTCGTCTCCACCAAATATTTCTCCTGTCAACACTACATCTTGTCCTTCACAAACCGTATCGTCTTCTACATTTGCTTCCGTTTGCGCAAGTACAACTTGGCAATCGGCAACATTAAATTGAAAATCGCGGGTGTTGGTACTCAACAGCACTCCATCTCTATATTCAGATACACAAACGCCTACTACAAATTGCCCTGCCATATCAGGAAAAGCAGTTAACTCCCCCGTTTCCGAATCAATAGCAATAGCGGGTGTACCGCCTAGTGGGTCTTCGGCAGTATAAGGGGGTAACCAAGTAACAGGAGCATAAGGAGGCGACGATGCAATAACAGGTGCTGGCGTTGTAGTACTTGCCCCTAAAGAAGGCTCGCAAATTTCGTATACCAACTCATCACCGTCAAGATCTGATGCAGCATGGTCGAATACCAGTGGGCTGTTAACACAAATTACAATAGGCGGAAAATTATTAAATGTTGGCGAGCTATTGTCGCATATTTCAGTTTCTGGAATATTGGCTACATAAGTAGAACCCGTGCCGCCTGGGTCAACAATGTTGGCAATGGTATTATTACGGCAACAACGTTGGTAAACAACTTGATACCCTCCTGCAATTGGAGGCAGTACTGCTGTGCCAATATATACCCCTTCTTCTACACAAACATCTGGTAAACTTTCTAAACAAAGCCCATCTGTTTCGGGGGGAATGTTAGTGATGTTTGGCGAAAAAAGACTTAGGTTTTCCACATAGTTTCCTGCGCCATCAAAAATGGTAATATTTGCAGGATCATCAAACTCCGCACAATCAATACAGTTACAATCACGGTAAATAGTTAACGAAAGAATGTACTCTTCCGCACCAGCACATTGATAGGTTAACTCTCCACCAACCAGGTGCGCTGCCTGCAAAGGCTGCCATCCTACTACGATACTTGCCAGAGCAGTAGTAAGTAAAAAAAGTAGGTTTTTAAAGTTTTTCATAAAAACTAGTTTGAGTTCAAAAAATAGATGTTCTAGACCTGTTTATCTCCTCCATTTATACTTTTTTGGTAACAGGAATAAGGTAGAAAGCCGACCGTGTTTCTACGATTTCGCTTCGCTTCTCCATTTAACAAAAATGATAAGTACTTTTTCCAGTAAATAAACTTGTCATATTAAATAACTAATTAAGCTGTAAATATACAAAATATTGGTTGAGTTGTTTGTTAAAATGGCAAGAATATGCAAGGAATGCTATTTTCAGAATAAAGCAGAAACCATTTTTTATTATGCTTTGTCTAAATTTTGATAATCTTAGGGCAAGGATTTTTGTTAGGAAGTAGAACGAATTTATCAAAGCGATAGAATAGTTGGCACTTTAGCACAATGTAATATAGCGGAACAGTACTACGACCAAGTACCCGCTATCATCTAGTAAGAAAAAGTGTAAATCCTTCGATAAATCATGTCAACCTTCACATGCTTATCTAGGCTCCAAAAGTAGTTAACACCAAGCCGCCCCCGCCCTACACCCTAAACTTTTTCACTTATTTAGTTGTTGTTTGGAGGTATTGTTTTACCAACTTAAAAAAACGGTTTATTATCATGTCAACTACGCCTATCTCCTCCCAAACGCCTATTGCAATTCATTGGTTTCGCCGTGATTTTCGTTTCGATGATAATGTTGGTTTGTATCATGCCGTAAGTGGTGAATATTCTGTTTTACCGATTTTTATTTTTGACGATAATATTTTATCCGAATTAACAGCTAAACAGGATAGGCGAGTGGATTTTATTCACCGAGCAATCAATTCGCTCAAAAAAAAGCTAGAAGAAAAAGGGAGTAGCTTACTCGTAAAACATGGAAAGCCATTAGCAATATGGCAGGAGTTAGTACAAAAATATACGATTAAAGCCGTTTTTACCAACCGTGATTACGAGCCTTACGCACAAGCAAGGGACAAGGCCGTTTATGCCTTTTTAAAAGATAAAGGCATTGATTTTACGGGTTATAAAGACCATGTGATTTTTGAAAAAAATGAAATTCTAAAAAAAGATGGTACACCTTATAGCGTGTATTCGCCTTATGCCCGCCGTTGGCGAGAACGCTATGAACAACACCCCCCCCAAATTTATGGCGATGCTTTGGAAGAGAACAATTTTGTGCCAAGTCCTCCCCTAGCAATGCCTACTTTGGCCAACCTTGGTTTTGAAAAAACGGATGGTGATTTTCCGCCGCCTGTTTTACAGGAAAGCATTTTACCCGACTACAAAACCCTCCGAGATTTTCCTGCCAAACCCAACACTTCTCGTTTAAGTATTCACTTTAGATTTGGTACGGTGAGCATTCGCAAAATGGCCTTAATGGGTGGTGCGCTAAGTGCCTCGTGGCAAAACGAATTAACTTGGCGAGATTTTTACCAGATGATTATTTTTCACCATCCAAGAGTGGTTACACAAGCCTTTAAACCCAAGTACGACCACATTCCGTGGCGCAATGATGAAACACAATTTAAGGCTTGGTGCGAAGGAAAAACAGGTTACCCCTTAGTAGATGCTGGAATGCGAGAATTAAACGAAACAGGATTTATGCACAATCGGGTGCGAATGGTAGTAGCGAGTTTTTTGACCAAACATTTGCTGATTGACTGGCGTTGGGGCGAAGCCTATTTTGCCCAAAAACTCCTCGATTTTGAATTGGCTTCTAACAATGGTGGCTGGCAGTGGGCTTCTAGTAGCGGTTGTGATGCTGCTCCTTATTTTAGGGTATTTAATCCTAGTTCGCAACTCGCCAAATTTGATAAGGAGTTGGTGTATGTAAAAAAATGGATTCCCGAATACGGCACGCCTGATTATCCGCAACCTATTGTAGACCATAAAATGGCTAGGCAACGAGCCATTGATACTTACAAACAGGCTTTGGCTACTTGGCAAGGTTAAGTAGCTTAATAATTTTAATACTCATCTATTTTACCTTTTATTGGGTGCTATATTTTTATACAGCAATAATTTTTCTTTGAATTCCTCCATGTTTACGGGTTTTAAAACACGGTCTTCTCTAGGAAGATATTTTATTAATTTTTTATGAGGACGAACGGGGCGTTTCTCAAATCCTCCACCGCAATTTGGACATACATTTTCTAATATATTTTCAACACAATCTTTACAAAATGTGCATTCAAAAGAGCAAATCATTGCTTCTTCACTATTGGGAAGTAATTCTTTATTACAGTTTTCACAATTCAATCTTAGTTCTAGCATAGTTTAAATGTTTATTAGTTTTTTAACTTTTTAGTTGAGCCATTTCCGTTACCTTGCTTTGTTGTAGGTCTTCTGTAAGATTATAAATTCGTCCTAGCTTTTGGGAAGAAGTTATAAAACTGATAAACGAGCAAAGTTCCGAAATTTCTTTTTCACTAAAGTCTGCTCTTAAAATATTGAAATGTTCGAGCGTAATAGATTTATGGTCTATCATATACAATTCGGCAAAACTTGTTGCTAATTGTTCTCGTCTGTTTTCTTTGGTTAAATTGGGTTTGCCCCCTTTCACCATACAGTACTCGCATTCATTGCCAAAGGCCAATGTTCTTCTTACCTGTTCTAGTAAAATTTCCGATAAAGAGGAATCTTTAATAATTGCCTCTTCTAGGTTGACCCAGTTTTTTAGGATTTTGTTATTATGCCCGATGAGTTTTTCAAATGGAGAGTTTCCATTTTGGGAGAATCCAATATTTGTCATAGCTTTAAATTTGTAACGTGAATAAATACAAAGTTCTAGGAATATTTTGAAGATGCAAAATGGATTCCTTTGTAAAGAAGCTAAAATTCTGTAGATTCCTTCTTTTTTTCTTAAAAACCCTTGAATTATGATAAAAGATGATTTAGATATTGCAATATTGGATTCACTGCAAAAAAATGCAAGGCTTTCTTTTGTTCAAATAGGAAAGGAAGTTGGCTTATCTGCTACCGCTGTAGCTGATAGAATCAAAAGGTTAGAGGAGGAGGAGGTTATCACTAAATACTCGGCATCCATCGCTCCTAAAAAAGTGGGTTATTCCTTATCAGTATTTATTTCTATTAAGTTTCATTCGAAGAAGCTACAGTCGTTTCAAAAAAACATCCATACCTTTCCTGAAATTACCGAGTGCCATAGAATAACGGGCAATGATTGTTTGCTCATGAAACTTCACCTAAAAGATAGTTCGCACTTAGAAACCGTAATTGATAAGCTGGTTTACTATGGCGATCCCTCTACGTCTATTATTCTTTCTAGCTGGGATATTTCTAGTAATATTTTTTTGCCGTAAAGTAATAGGTAGTTGGACGAAAATAATGACGATTATTTATGTCCAACTACTTATTACTTTCCAATTTCTTGCAGTAGTTTTGGAATTTCTGTGTACTCCTCTATCCAAATTACATTAAAGCCCATTTTATTGGCATCGGCTTCTTCTATGCTTTCTACAATTTGTATAATGGCCGCTTCTTCCTGTGTATTTTCTGCATTCTGAAATAAGGAAGAACTATCGTATTTCTTTTTGATGATGTAATGATTCTTGTCTTGATAGCCCGTTTTGCGAGCCGTTACATCTATAATTCTACGCATATTAGGATCGGTTAGGCTAATGCCAATAAACAAACAAGTATTATTGTTTAATTGATTTAACTGAATTAAATTGCTCCAATTAAAAGAGTCGGTAAAATGCAGGTGATAAGCATCTTCGCTAAAAACAATATTGTTGTCGAGGGTAATTTTGCCCTTCTGTGGTAAATAACCATGTGGGTGATAAATAGGAATTTCATTTTCACTCACCCTTTCTCCTTCCTTGTGAATAGACTTATATTCTACCTTATCTTTTTCAAATTGCTCTTCTATTAAACTATCGAAATTAAAAGTAACAATAGAATGCAAGGGCTTTTTTCCTCTTCTAGGTCTAGATAATTCAGAAATAGCCGCAATTGTTTTGTTGCCGCTTTTAAGGTTTTTATATAAAATTTTTCGGGTCGTTTCTAGGAAGTTATTACCCAGCCATAGTTTTATATATTTAGCAATTATTAGAGGAGACAAATTAATTTGTTGCTGAAAAATATTGGCGAGTTTAGCATCTAAATCATTTATAGGTGTACTCGCATCGTAAGAATAAACTTCGCTGAGTAAAGATTTTAGTAAATTTTTCCAAGAAGGAATTCCTGATTCAAAAGAAATTCCTGCGCCACAAAACAAAGATAAGTTTCCTTTTTGATAAGCGAGTTGTAGGGATTCTACATGGTTAGAAAAATCGTGGAGGGTTAATTTTTTTCTATCGGTATTTTTAAATTTTTTGGGTTTTTGATTTAAGGTTTTCATTAGGTTTTTAAACCCTTCGGCAAAGGAATTTCTAAAGTCAATATAATACCGATTTTTTATAGAATCTGGCAACTCACAGTTATCTATTAATACAGGAACAACAATTTTTCTTTCCAAACTTATTTCATTTACCAAGGTAGTAGATAATTCAAAATTAACCCATTCCGAGATAACACTATTTTTTGAAAGCACAATAATAAAATAGTCAATTTCTAAAAGTGCTTTTTTAATGGTTTTGGTAATATCATCTCCGCCTCTTAATGATTCGGTATCAATCCAAACATCCACCTTTTTGGTTTTTAATGCTTGAATTAGGGTATCTATAAATGCTTTATCTTTTCGGCTATGACTGATAAATGCTTTCATTGTTGTTGGTTTGGAGAACTTAAAAAGGAATAAGTGAAGGTTGAAAAATAAGTTCGCCAACTTACAAAAAAAAAGAACAGCTACAAATTTTAGTAACTGTTCTTTTTTGATTAATTAGGATATAGGCACTTCCCTTTATTCCTTTAATTTATTCCAATTTTCATCGGCTACAGGAATTAATTTTTCTGGGTTTTCTTCTAGCCAGCTATTAAGGGTATTGGTAAATAGTTTGTTGTAAAATAAATACAATTTCCCATTTCTAATTTCAAATGTTTTAGGATCAATATCAACTTTATCGCCAGTTGCTCCCATTGCATAGGCACACCAGCCGCCATACGCTGGTAAGTATTCTTCTGGATTATCAAGGAACACTTTTTTATTTTCGGCAGAGGAAAATTTATAAATAACGCCCTCATATTCTGATTGAAATTTATTAGATCCTTTAGCAGAGCTATCGTTAAAATAAGCCACTACATCGTACCCTTCTACTGCTACTCCTTTTTTAGTATTGTTTTGTGCTACCAAAAAAATAGGGCATAATAAACAAAATAAAATCAATTGGTATTTCATGATTTGAAAATTTTATAGAAGTTTAAAAATGGAAGTAATTGTGATACTATTAGCTTGACAGACCACTAGTGGCTCAAAACTTAAGTTTCTGATGATTAAGTCGCCGTATTTTTTTTCT
>JAHDBT010000329.1 GCA_020630215.1 Bacteroidota bacterium | reverse complement strand
GAAATAGAATAAATTAAATTGGTGGAGGTTATTTTTTCTCATTCACTAAGTGAAAGTGGAAAAATAAAATCGCACATAATGGCCGATTTTATTTCTCACTTTTCACTAACGGTAATACGTAAAGACAAGGCCTGGGTCATCAAGAACTTAGGTTTTGAGTCACTAGCGCAAGGTAAGCGGATAAATGGTTTTGTGTTTATCTCCTAAGTAAATACCTTCTAGTAAAATTTCGTCTCCTGTTCCCAGTTTCCCTAGGTATTCATAAAATTCCTCTAAGGTACGCATAGGTCTTTTATTAACTTTTATAATAATAAATCCAGGTCTAACGGCAGTATTATCTCTTAATGCACCTTTAGTAATTTTAACAATTTCAATACCGTATAAAAGTCCCATACGTTCTAACTGTTTGGGGTCTATTTCTTCAAATCCTGCGCCAAGGTATTCTATTAAATCAGGTTGGGGTTCTTGTACATCTATGGTTTGGTCGATATTGGTTAGCATGGTGTGGCTAAAGGCTTTTTTGTTTTTGTGATAAAAGGTTAAGCCTACTACATCACCCGGATTAAAAGAGCTTAAAAGATGTTCGAATTCGTTGGTAGAAACAATCAACACGCCATTTAATTCAGAAATTACATCTCCTACAACAACGCCCGCTTTATCTGCGGCACCGCCTAGTTCTACTTTTTCTACAAGCACCCCTTTAGCATTTTTTCCTAATCCATATTGTCTGGATAGCTCTGGTGTTAAATCGGTTACATCTGCGCCTATCACCGCCCATTGCACTCGCTTATGTACCTTTAAATCTTTAACTACCTTTTCTACAATATCAACAGGAATTGCAAAACCATAACCCGTAGAACTACTCGCTTCAACGGCAACAATAACAAAGGTATTAATACCTATTAATTGTCCTTGTGTATTAATTAATGCGCCTCCACTGTTACCTTTATTAATTACCGCATCCGTTTGTATATACGATTTACCAGTAGGTCCACTTTCAAAAACAGAAATATCTCTAGCTTTTGCACTAACAATCCCTGCTGTTACGGTAGAGGTTAAATTATATGGGTTTCCAATAGCCAATACCCATTCTCCTACATTTGTATTCTCGGCGCTACCGTACTTAATGGTTGGCAAATTAGTAGCATCTATTTTTATTAAAGCCAAATCGGTTTGTTCATCTATTCGCACATCACTTTCTGTGGCTAAATATTCTTGCCCGTCAAAAGTTGTTACAACAATATTTTTGCTATCTGCTATTACATGGTAATTAGTAACAATCCATCCATCCTTGTCAATAATTACCCCCGAACCAATAGAGCCTCCTCCGTACATACTACTTTCGTGCGATTGCTCACCCGATACTGGTCGGCTATTTGCAGCTGCGATTGCTACCACAGTAGGTAAAGCCGTTTCTGCCGAATGAATAAAGTTCATCTCCATCTCCGAACGTTTAAAACTACGATTGTAATTAACGCTTCTTACACTCGCATTAGGAGCTGGTTGATGAATAAAAACAGGTTGTGGTGCGGCTAAATAACTATCGTAAATCCATATAGACAAAACGGAGGTTAATGCAGCAATAAAAACAAATAAAATCAAGTTTTTCATAAATAAGATTGGTTAATACCATACTCTAATCTAATGTTGTTTATTTTTTAAAGAACTTTTTAACACAATATACAACAAAAAAGATTTAGCAGGCACAAGGGGTTTAGTGATGCTTGTAACAATACGAAAATAATGTAATAAGGGAAAATATAAGGCTTTTTATAGCAAAGTTAAAAAGGGACAAAATATATGCCATATCTAATAAGCATAACGTTATTTTCTAGCAAATAATCCTTTATTTGTTGAAGCTAGATTACAAAAGTGCAAGTATTTTTAATTTTTCTAAAGATATTTGCTAAACTAATAACATTTCCGCTGTTAAACAAGCACCTCTTAAAAAAAAATAATCGTTGGCTTTATCTTACCTTTCTCTTCAACATAAAAACATGATATAAAATCAATCCTATAAATGCATAGTTTAAAGCAAAGTATAAAGAGCATAAAAACACATCTTTAATACATCAAACAACCAAATTATTCTTAATCTGAAAATCATTCTTTCTACTCCTATTGCTCACGTTAACAATTTCAATACTATTCAACAGCGTTAAAAATAATTTTAGCTACTTTAGCAATTAATCCTCCTAAATACACAAATTGACTTCCTGCTTATACAGTATCAATAACAATCTACTATCTTTGCCTTTTTATTAAGTACCCAACATCTAAATAATCAACACTTTTAGCTTGTCTTTCGCTTATTTCTGAAAATAGAAAAACAAAATAAGAGGCTACTTTTTAGAGCGATACGAATTAAAAAAATATTCCTATTTCTTTAAATCCCGTAGTTTTTTTTCTTTACCCTTGTTTTTTTCTTTTGAAATAGTTCCGATTCATTTTACCAGAAAAAAATTGGCGAAAATCAAGTTTTAGGTGAGGTACTTAAATAAACCAGTATCCTAGAAAACACAAAAACCTTTTTGTTATGGAAAACCAAACTCCCTCTCCCGAAAATAGAAGCGGCAACATTTTTGGTTGGCGCATTTCGTTTATATCTTTAGGCGTTATTTTATTTACCTTAACAGTAGCCATTTTTACGGGCCAGTTTTCTAATAACAGCATCCATGATGGCAAAAGCAAAAAAAACATCACAACAG
This sequence comes from Bacteroidota bacterium, assembly GCA_020630215.1. GTDB lineage: Bacteria > Bacteroidota > Bacteroidia > Chitinophagales > UBA2359 > JAHDBT01. Next base: position 5,468 of record JAHDBT010000329.1, on the reverse strand, counting down.
ATTCTATCCAAAAAATAGATTCGCTAAAACAAACCTTACAACCTAAGTAGGAGGGTTTGAGGTTTAGGTTTTAAGTTTCTTGCTGATGATTAGCTTCTAAAAATAAAAGCAGGTGGCCTAAAATCCAAAAACCTTTAACCGCTAACCAAAAATTCCTAACCAATGAACATTCCTTTCAGCAAATACCACGGTACTGGCAACGATTTTATTATTGTAGATAATAGGGCGCAGCATTTACCACATCATGCCCCAAAATTTTACCATCAACTTTGCGACCGCCGATTTGGTATTGGTGCCGATGGCATTATATTTATAGAAAATCATCCAGATGCTAGCATAGATTTTGAAATGATTTATTTTAATGCCGATGGTAGTTTAGGCAGCATGTGTGGCAATGGAGGACGGTGCATTGTTGCCTTTGCTAAAAAATTGGGTATTTTATCGAGCAACCACACTCATTTTATGGCGGTAGATGGATTACACGAAGCAAAAATTAATGATGCCGCCAACTATGTAGAACTAAAAATGCAAGATGTAAAAGCAGTACAACAAACCTCCGAAAAAGCTTGGGTGCTTGATACTGGTTCGCCACATTATATTCAATTTGTAAAGGATATAGATACCATAAAGGTTTATGAGGAAGGTTACCAAATTAGATATTCGCCCCCCTACAAAGCACAAGGCATTAATGTAAATTTTGTAGCTCCCAATAAACAAGGTCTAAGCGTAGCAACTTACGAAAGAGGAGTAGAAGCCGAAACTTTTTCTTGTGGTACAGGTGTTGTAGCATCAGGAATAGCAGCAATAATGGCTGGTTATGCTTGTAAAAATAAGGATGGCGATATTCCCATTGTTACAAAAGGCGGCGCATTAAAAGTGGCTTTTAAGCAAAACCTAAATGCAGCAAGCTTTAATAATATTTGGCTCAAAGGCCCTGCTGTACATGTTTTTAATGGTACTTTTAACTACTCCAAGGAATAATGTATCTTTGTTGACTGTAAGTGACCGATAAAAATTAGCAACCAAAACCCCAGCATTTTAACATCATGATTAGCTACTACAAAAAGGAAATAAATAAACCGCTGAAGGAGCTATCGAAAGCCGAAAAAGGATGCTGGATCAATATTTATCCGCCCTACAACTCGGAAGAGATTAAAACGCTCAGTCATCACCTAGATATCCCTACCGACTTCTTTGCCGATGCCCTAGATATCGACGAACGTTCTCGTTATGAACAGGAAGACGGGGTACAGTTTGTCGTCGTCAACATTCCTATTAAAAACGAAACCGAGCAAGAATATGAAGCCTTGTACATCACCATTCCCATTGGTATTGTGGAGGTAGACGATTACATTATTACCATTAGTGCCTTTAAAAACCCAGTAATAGATTATTTTCTAACCCGTAATATTAAAACTTTTGAAACCAATAATCACAGCCATTTTTTACTGCTGTTATTTGAACGAACCGTTTTTGATTTTATCCTCTACCTTAAAATTTTAAACAACCAACGCAACCTCTACGAAAAAGAATTGTACTACACCAGCCGAAACGAAGAACTTGCTAAACTGATGAACATTCAAAAAACACTGGTTTACTTTGTAACAACCCTACGTGGCAACGAATTAATGATGATGCGAATGCAGCGCACCAACTTTTTAAAAATTGCACACGATGAAGATGCCAGCGATTTTTTTGAAGATATTATTATTGATATGAGCCAAGCCCAGGAAATGGCGCAAATTTATACCGAAATTTTGAACACCATTATGAACGCCTTTGCCTCTATTATTTCTAATAATATGAATACCATTATGAAAAGGCTTACCTCTATTACTATTATTTTAATGGTGCCTACCCTAGTAGCAAGTACCTACGGAATGAATGTGCCACTACTAGGACAAAATCATCCCTATGCTTTTCCTATTATTATGGGAAGCTCTATTATGTTAACCATTATTTTGGTTTGGTTTTTTATGCGTAAAAAATTGGTTTAGTAACGTTTAAAAAATAAATCCGACAATTTGTACGTAGAGGTTTTGTGCTTAGACAAGGCGCAAAACGCAGCCATAGCCTAAGCTACGGCGAGTATTTGCAACGAAGGATAAGTGCAAAAGATCAAGTAGAAATGACGGATTTATTTTTTATGCGTTACTTAAGCTGTTTATTTAAAGACTAAATTAGAAGTGGTTTTAACATGATAAAAAGGTGTGACGTACTTAATAATTTAGGTCAAAACAATATCCAAATAACCTGCAATTATTGGTTATTTATCAAAAAAACTACCATCACCAAAACTAAATTAACTACAATGAAAACAATGCAAGAATGGCTTGATGCTTACGGCGTAAGTCACCAAAACGGAACCAACAAACTCATTCATTGGATTTGTGTGCCTACCATTATGTTTAGTTTAATAGGCTTACTGTATACCATCCCACCATTATGGGCAACACGCAGTTTGTTTATTAACTGGGGAACTTTAATGGTACTCCTTACCTTGTTATTCTACATCCGTTTATCTTTTAATATTTTTGTAGGATTTATATTTGTAGGCGGATTAATGGTCTACCTCAACCATCAATTAGCAGGTGCAATGGGCATTAGCGGCTTGGTGTTTTTCTCTATCGCTCTTTTTGTAATTGCTTGGATAGGACAGTTTATTGGGCATAAAATTGAAGGGCAAAAACCTTCCTTTTTAGAAGATTTACAATTTTTGTTAATTGGACCAGCTTGGTTAATGCATTTTGTTTTAAAAAAAATAGGGATTAAGTATTAATCGTAATTGCAACTATTTAAAATTTAAAACAGCATACAATTATTCGTATCGAATATAAAAAACAACTTAATCACTAAAAAGACCGCCTACAAAAGTAAGCGGTCTTTTTGTTTTTATATTACTATGTTCAAATACAAGTAGTTTTCGGTTTCCTTTTGCTTAACAACAAAATAACATAACACAAATTCGATACGAACAATTGTATTAATAATTGATTGTTAAAAAATAGCAGTTGAAAATTGCCAACAAAAAAACAATTTAACAATTCTAGCAATTTAGCCATTTAAATAAAAACCAAAACCCAATGAGCTTATGCACCTCCCCTATTTTTTAAAATAGCAGCAATTGCAGCCTCTGCTTTATTGTGTTTCTTTTCCTTACCAATAAATTCGGCTAGGTGATTAAGTTCTGCCTCATTCATTACCGTATCTTTCGTAATTAATTCCGTACATTTTTTTATCGTCCCTTTTTTATTTTTAAAATTAGCCGATATTCTTTTCGCTTCAATATACTCGTAATGAGGTCGCAAGGTAGCATTATCTAAAGCCGTTTGAATAGCTTCAATTCCTTCGGTTAAATGGTCGCCTCCAAATACAAGCGTTAATAAACTATCAGGGCTTGAAAGTACTTTACTAGCCGCCATCGCATGTGCTTCATCTTTAGCTCCTGATACTACAACACTTGTTTCGCCTAGTACTTTTGCTACTACTTCGTTAACATCCCAATGAAAAGATACAATAATTTTGTAAGTGCCAGGATGAGGAAATAAAGCTCCCTGTGCGCCTCTAAGTAAAGTTAAGGAATGGCTCATCCAATCGTTTGGCTTTAATTGTCTTGTTTGCTCTTCGTCAATACAAATAACAATTGGAACAAAAGAACGGTAATTACCAAATGGGTCTACCACCCAACCTTTCACATGTCCTTTTTTCATGCTTAACGAATCGGGCACTTCATAAACTTGGCTACTTGTATTGCTTAATTTAAAGTTTACCCGAACAGGCGCACCCAATGGTAGCATTGCTAATTGAGGGGCTACACTAAGGCGTAAGTCTTCTATTTCAAAGCTCCAATCATCATCACTAATTGGGGTACTGCTGTAGCTTGTTCCCCAAGGAGTTGCTCCAGGGCGAACATAAATATCTGGAAAATGTTTTAATCTTTTCGCATCTGCTTCATTAAACGACCATTGAATATTATTAGGAAAATTAGGCGTACCTGACGCTAAAGCTCTACTCGCAATTACCCCTGTTGTATTCATAAATCCGTTATCTGCCGAATTATGATAAATTCCCATAGCATGACCCAATTCATGCACAGCGGTTCGGTAATAAGGTGCTGCTGCTTCGCCAAATCGTTGCCCACTTACATCGCCCCACTGCCGTTGATTAGGGATCATCCAATGCGAAGCAATTGCACATCCTTCCCGAGGTATATTATTAGAGTCTGTGCCTCCATTATCGTACATAATTCCTCTGCTAGTTGCCTCTAGTCGCCTAACCGCTAAGATGTGATACCGCCACTCTGTATCCAAATTATTGGCATCTCTATTACGCAATAATGCGGCATGAACTTCTGCATTAGACCATGCTTCCCCACTAGGTTCCACAATATTATTATCGCTTTCGTCTACGGTTATATTCCAGCCTATGGAGTCGCCAACGGTTTTCCAATTTACATCAGCTCCATTATTTAAAGGGGCTTCCGAAGCAGCAACCCTATCAATTTCTACGGTAGCTTTTCTAAGGTGTTTAGAAATCCAGCCCATCTTTAATCGGCCTACTATTTGCCCTGTACTATCTCTCACATCTCCTTCTAAATAATCGGCTCCTGTAGGATAACCTTGTGGCGCATTTCTCCATACCATTTCAGCTTCAAAGTAGCCCGTATTTGTCCAACGACCACCAGTATTAAATCCTCCTAGGGCTTTTGTATACCTATGCATTTCAAAACCCAAAGTAAATCGATCACTAAAGGTGAAAAATTGTAAAATTTTGGTTACCCTCAAATAATAGCGGTAATTTTTTCGTGCTAATATGGGTATTCCGTTAGCAGGATTAGGAGGCAAACTAGAAAAGGGTCGATAAGGAAAAGGCAAAAAAGAGAACGGTCTTTGATACAAATCGCCACTTGCCATTCTATTAAGGTCATTGCATTCTACCCGCATTGTACCGTCATAAGTTACATACGAGTTATTCAGGTTCAGATTCAATAAATAGCAACCACAATCTATACTTTTAAACTTAAACCGGGGTATTACTCTTGGAATTACGTCTATGCCTGGTATCCTAGGAACTTTAGGTATGCTAATTGGCCCTCTAGGATTTGGAATTGGGTCTGGTAAAGGTACGGGTTCTGGCCAAGGTACGGGGTCTGGTAAAGGTGGAAATACAGGGCCTCCTGGGGCTGGTGTCAATCCAAAAATGGGATCTTTCATTTTATTTTTTTTTTTAATTAAACAGTTCATTAATTCATATAAAAATTTACCGCAAATAACTATTCACAGTAACTTTGTTGTAGTTTTATAGAAAAATAGCAAGAACAATTAGTGTAGCGGCAGTCCTCTCCCACTAAAAAATAAGCACTTAATCCCATTTTTATACTCAAATAAAAACAGCGGATATTGTTCTCCTATTTTATTATACTCAACCACATTAGGTTTTGTGCATTTCCATATTTATTATTTTATCTA
>JAHDBT010000328.1 GCA_020630215.1 Bacteroidota bacterium | reverse complement strand
TTACTAAAGAACAAAAATAAACAAAAAATTAATGACCCCAACTAATTTATCTTAGTTGATTTTATAATTTAATCGTTTTAGGTAAGCCAATAAACAATTTATCCATAAAAAAAGGCTGCCAATGTTTAAAACACTGACAGCCTTGTATACTAGGATAATAGCCCGCTTTCTAGGCAAAGTTCATAAAAAGTTTTAGAAGGAAATTGTTAGTTAGGTCTTTGGTTTTTGTATCAGGTAGCAAGTACGCTTTGCTGAAGGTATAAGAACAGCGTTGAGCGATTTGCTGTTTATAATTACTTAATTTTTAACCAACTTTTGTATCCTTGTTGTTTGCCCATCATTAAGCATTAATAGGTAAATACCAGGTAGTTCTTTTTCCAAATTAATATTTGCGTAATTGTGTCCTGCTAGGCCATCAATTTGTTGTTGGTGTACGAGTTGACCAGTAATACTGTAAAGACTTAAATGACTTCTTCTAGCAGCATCTGCTTGCCATTTTACTTGGGCCTGATTGCTAACTGGACTAGGGTAAACGCTTAAATTACTTAAAGGCTCAGGGGGATTTTCTGCGAGTTTGTTATTTAATTTATAGGCGGTTTGTTCCCCAATTGCTAAACCTGTATTAGGGGTGCTGTCTTCTTCTTCGTCACAGCCAGTTACTTGCATAATTACATAAGCTGTATCGCAAACGCCAAAGGGGTTGCAGCCTACAATGGTAATCGTATCTACTCCTTCAAATAGGGGCAAGGCGGTATACTGTACGCAAGTAGGCGACTCGGGCGGAAAGTAAATGCTGCATGGGTATAGGGTATTTACATCGGTAATTATCCATCCATCTGCTGCTGGTAAATCGCAAAACTCTGGGCATATCATATACGGTTCAATAGGGTCAACACAAGCGTACTCGGTGCTTAAACAAGTAGCGGCATTTACTATGATGTTTATGGTAGCCCAGGCACAGTTGTCGTAGGTATCGCAAACTTGGTAAAGGAAAGTGTCTGTTCCCGAAAAACCACTATCAGGCGTATAGGTAATCAATCCGCCTTCGTAACTTACAAAGCCATTGTTGGGCATGGTAAAACTTAGGAAACTAAAGTCGTCGCCATCTGGGTCGTAATCGTTGTTGCTTGGATTAAAACTGATGGCATCGCCATTGCTATAAGCGGTATCATCGTTAGCAATAGGAGCTTGGTTAGGGCTGCATCCGCCTACATTTAATATAAGGTAGGTTTGGTTGCAATTACTTAAATCGGTTGCCAAGCAATAGTTTACATACAGGGTGTCAATCGCATCGGTTTCTATAAAAGGGGTAATGCTAAAACAACTGCCTGTAATTTCGGTTAGGCTGCTATCGTCGCTACTAGTAATATTGGTAACGATGATGTCTTGGGTATCATCGCAAAAAATACAGATGTCGGTTGTTTCGCCCGTCTCTACACATAAGTCAACATTCGGGAAATCGCAAATAGGCTCGCTTGTTTCGCAAGGGGCTTCTTGTGTAGTGATGAAGAAGGTGTCGGTAAAGCATACTTCGGGGCAATCTATTGCACAATAGGTGATGAGCAATTCGTCGGGTGTTGGTACATTTTCCATCCCTGGTAAAGGCATGTATTGGATGCAATTGTCCGATAAAATATTAAGCGAACATTCAAACAAACTGTGTACATCGCTTATTTGTCCTGCTAGGGCAAAATCACTAGCATCTACACAAATTTGTAGTGGGGTCATTGGGGTAGTACACAATTCGCTCACCGTTCCGTTTGGTGGGGTAGTATCGCATACGTCCGTAGGATTGCTGGTGTTGTTTGCTTCAGGAACTGTTATAACAACCGTTACTTGGTGTGGTATGCCATCTGCCGAAGTGTAGTTAATTGCAAATACATCGGTTCCTACAAAATCCTCATCAGGCATATAAATAACATTGCCATTGGCACTTACGCTAATGCTTCCAAAATCGGGCATAGCACTAATGCCTGTACTTACAGCATCAAAACTTATTAACGTTGATTCGTTATGACTGCCTTCTACATTAATGGTTTCGCAATCGGCAATTTTAACAGGGGTACAATCGGATACGGCTGTGCAGGTGTTGGGCTGATTGAGGAGTGCGGTTAAGGTAAGCACTTCAAAGTTAATTGCTGTGGGCGTTGTATTGCTGTACGATAAGCCGTATAAACAATAATCGCCTCCGTTTATTTGAATTAAATTAAAGGTAGCAGTCGGATTAATTCCTACGATATTACTGTTGGCATCTACTAGTACATAGGTGTAAGCCATGCCTGTGGCAAAAGTGCCGCTTGCTTCAAAACTTACTTCCGCAATATTGCAGGCGGAACTAATATTGGTGGTAATAACAGCCGCTACTTCAGCCACGCAATTGGTTTCTACTATAGGGGGTTCTATTTCGCCAGCACTACAATTATAATTTACGGGAAAGCTCAAATCATTTAAACAAGAGCTACTAGTAAGTTCCGCTAAACTTGCGGAAAAATGAACCGTTCCTGTTGTGCCATCCTCGGCATTAAATACATTTCCTGTACCGCTATTGCCATTGCTATCTTCCCACGTAATAATAAAATTATCGCAATTAGCAACTAGGTTTACTTGGCAGCCATCGGCAGCGGGGGTAATGGTTGGGGCAAATGTTGGCAGTACAACTACCTCTACTCGGTCGCTGTATACTTCGGCACATAAACCCGATGTGGGTTGATACACGGCATAAAAAGAAACCATTTCGGGTTCACAAGTAGCTACATCTAATATTACCAAAGCAGGATTTAATACCAAGTTGTCATCGGTATCGTACCAAGTTAAAGTACCGCCATCGTCGTTGTATACATTTGCTTGCAACGAGAAGGCAAAACCATTACATACTTCGTTAACACTAGAGGTAGCATTGTAAATGAGTGGGCAACTATCTTCGGGGGCTTCGCAGTTATACGGGACTTCTATAAACAATGGGTCGCAACTTACGATGGAGTTGGTTAATAAAAAGGTAACGACTCCATTAGCTGTAGGAGGAGCATTATAGGTAAAACCTACTCCCGCATTTCCAGCATCGTCTTGCCAAGCAGCTATAAAGCTGTTGCAGTTTTGACTGATAGAAACACTACAGCTATTATTTTGGATGATATTTGCTGTTAAATCTGGATAAACAGCTACGCTAACACGTTGTATAATATTTGTTGCTGCACCACATTCGGGTGTTGCATTGTCAATAATGGCGTAATAATCGTAATAGCTGGCACTACAATCTGGCGTAGTGGTAGAGAGGGTAATATTATAGGGGGTTGCTAGCATTTCATTGCTTTCTAAATCGTACCAATCAACTTCCGCATTTACCCAATACAAGGAAAAGGCATCGCCGCTACAAACATCCATTGTTATTGGTTCGGGCTGAGTTACCGTTGGGCAATCCGTTTCGTTATTGCCGCCATTGTTGCCTCCGTTATTCGTATTATTATCATCGGCAGGACAATTAAAATCTAGCACAAAAACGGTTGCATCGGCACAAACACTACCGCTATTATCGTTTAAGTTAAAGGTTACTTCTCCGCTAGTTCCTGGCGTTGCAACATAGTTAAATCCTGTTCCCGTGTTGCCTAGTTCATCTGTCCAAAAACCAGTAAAGCTTTCGCAATTAGGAATTAAACTGATGCTACAATTAGTAGCTTGTATAGTTGGATTAAATGGAGGATGCACGAGTACATTTACGAAGGTACTTTGCATAAAATTGCAATTTAGTCCAGTAGGTTCATAGGTAATGTAAAATCCTTGATAAGCACTTTCACATAAATCGTTTTCCAATAACACCATTTCTGGATTAGGAACGAGCGTATTATCCGCAGCACGATACCATTTAATAGTACCGCCATCATAATTGGTAATTTCGGCACTTAGGGCAATGGCAAAGCCTGCACAAGATTCGGTGAAATTAGCACTTACACTTTCAATAGTAGGGCAGATAGCGGTATTGCAATTAAAGTTAATGCTATAGTTGTTATCTGCTAAACAAGGCGCATTTCCATTACTCGCATCGTAAGCCGAAAAAGTAACCGTTCCAGCAGTAGAGGGGGCGGCGGTGTAGCTAGTACCTTGTCCGCTATTGCTCATATCGTCGTTCCAATAAACCGAAAAATTAGGGCAGTTAGGAATTAGGTTGACAAAACAATTGCTTTCTTCTACAACAGGATTAAAAATAGGATGTACCAGTATGGCTAGGAAATCGCTTTGCACCGTATTACAACTGTTATTGGTAGGTTGATAAACGGCATAAAAACTTAGGGTACTAGCTTCGCAAACATCCGCTTGTACTAGGTAGTTGCTAGGATTGGCAATCGGCGTATTATTATCTGCACGATACCAAGTAATACTGCCGCCATCCTCATTGGCTAAGTTGGCTTGAAAAGCGATAGGGTCGCCATCGCAAATTTCGGAGGAGGAGGCGAGAATATTGGTAAAATACGGACAACTTTCATCCACACCACAGCTAAACGACTCGGTATGAGTTAAAGCATCACAACCTACGCCATTTACATTGCCGCTTTCAATGGTAAAACTCACCGTGCCATTAGTTCCTTGATTAGGCGTATAGGAAAGGCCTTCGCCTGAGTTGCCAAAGCTGTCTGTCCAAACAATATTAGTTCCAGGGCATTGAACGCTAAGACTTACTTCACAGTCAGTCGTTTGTACATCAGCAAGTGTAACAACAGGGAAGACAAAGGCCTTCACTTGCAAAATTTGATAAAAGGTGCATATTCCTTCGGTTACTTCGTAGTGGGCCGTATAGCTAAAATCTCCCATTTCGCAGCCATTGCTATTCACAACAACCTGTTGGGGATTTGGCACAGCGGGTCCATCATTAAATGCTTCGGGAATGCCAGTGCCTTGATAAATAGACCAAGACAAATTTTCGGGCGCATCATCAAATATTTGGGTTAAATCCATTACTTCCCCATCACAAACATTTATTAAGGTGCCTTGTGTTTGCGTATTTGTAACAGGACAGGGCGAGTCGCTACAAGTTTGGCTAAACACAGCTACCGACGGCGCAATACATAGCGGGGCTTCGGGGTCGGTAACAAACACGGTATGTTGACCAGAGGAGAAGTTGATAATTATTTCTTGATTTTGGTAGGCGGTTAAAGTCGTAGGCATTGTTTCTTCATATACTTCATAGCTACCACTGCCTCCAGTTACCGTAAATCCTACATTAAAAGTACCATCATTATTGCAGTAAGGATTGGTGGTCATTAGCAAATCAATGGTTTCAGCTTTGGTTATTTCGAAGCAAGGCGATATCTCGTAGCAACCTTTATTGGCAAGCATAAATTCATCAAGTGTATTTACCCCAGTACTTAAACTATTAATAGGGGCAGATATACCATAAATGCAATAGTTGCCACTTGGTAAATTTAGGAAGTCGAGGTTAGGCGTGTCAAATACTCCAACCACATTATTGCTGCTATTAACTACTAAATAATAGTAACTATAGTCGCTAGGGCTACTGCTAGTGTTTTGTACAACTAAGTTACCAATTACACAATTAGTTGGTTCGATACTACTTACCGTTCCTGCATTTGCATAGCATGGGGTACAGGTAAAATTAGCTTGGAAATTAGCTGTGCTACAAATTAAGGTATTGGTATTGTTGGGGTCGTATAAAGTAAATACTACCGAACCGCTTTCGTTGTCATTAGCTTCGTAATGGGTTCCAGTACCGCTATTGCCTAGGTTGTCTTGCCAAGCAACAGCAAAGTCATTACAGTTGTGTATTAAATCAACCGCACAATTACTAGTTTGTACATTGGCTTCTATAGTACTAGGATAAACGGTAATACTAATGGTATTACTAATTAAAATACCGCAATCATCGGCAGCAGTATATTGAGCGTAAAAGTTGTAGGTTACAATGCTACAATTATCGGCATATAAAAACACCTTATCAGGATTGTCAACGGGAGTTCCTGTATTGGCATTAATCCAAAGGAGGCTACCGCCATTATCTTCTGTTACTGCTATATTAAGTTCAATAAAGTCGCCATCACAAACTGCATCAATGCTTGCAGTAGGTTCGCCCAAAGTAGGGCAATCTAAATTTGATGTAAGTTTATTGTTAGGCGTTGTGTAATTGCTTACTGAAAAATGGCTAAAAATAGCTCCAGAAAAAAAAGTTTGTTGGGCAGATAAATTTTTAAAGCAAAAAATAAAAATGATGCAGAAAAAAAAGAGTGCAAGCTTTTGATGCAATATTTTAGTCATGAACTTGAATTTAATTTTTACGTGCTACTGTTTAATGGAATTTAGAATGGTTAGTGTGTTACTACTTGTTATTTTTAAAATTGCTTGCTTTTTTTTGAGTGTTTATTTTGCTTGTATGCAAGCATAAAGTATGCCACAAAAGGGTCAGGAGCTACTTGTTTTTTAGTGGGTATGTTAATGATGATGAAAAAATATTTATGAAGGTGTTATTTAATAGTTGATTGTACAGAAACTTTATTTTAATTTATTTTAAATAAAATACAATGGTTGTCTTTTGTTGAGGGTTTGTTTTTTGGTGACAAAAAGCTTAAATGTATAAAAAGGAAAAAATGTACTAGTTGAGCTTTAACAGGAAGCTGTAAAAAACAGGAGAGAAGAAGGGAAAATGAAGAAGGAATTTAAATGCCATGTAAATGTCACAAAAATGTTTTAAAAGTGGCACGTTATGTGCTAGGAATAGCATTGTTGATGCGCCAAAAACTATTTAGTCTTAACAAGTTAGGTATTACGGCAATGTGACAAAAATAAAGTAAATTGCGTCACAACCCATGCATTCAAAAAATGCTGTATCCGATTTCACTCCTAACTAAAAAATTAAACTTATGATTCAGGAATTTAAAGATTTTATTATGAAAGGCAATGTGCTTGATTTAGCCGTTGCTGTTATTATTGCTGCTGCCTTTGGAGCTATTGTAAGCGCATTTACCGATGGGGTTTTAATGCCTATTATTGGTTTTTTTGCAGGCGGCATGGACTTTAGCGATATGATGATTGTACTACAGGAAGAAGTTAAAAATGCTGCGGGAGAAATCACCTCTCCACTAGTTGGCGTTAAGTACGGTTTAGTTATCCAGAAATTTATTGATTTCTTAATTGTTGCCTTTGTATTATTTATGATTATTAGAGGCTACAACAAAGCTAATCCTCCTGCACCAGAACCAGAACCAGGTCCATCACAAGAAGATTTATTAACAGAAATTAGAGATTTATTAAGCAGTCGTGCTTAGTCTTGTTAGTACTAGATGGTACTTGGTATTTAAACGGCTTCGCTGTTTTTAATATTAAAGCACTATGCTAAAAAACGCAACATAATGCACTAATTTAATGGTGCTATCTTTTAAATAAGGTAGCACCATTTTTTTTGTTAAACTCATCACTTTATTTATCGGCCAATTTAGTAATTACTTGCAAGGTGTTGGTATAAAAAGCTTGTACGTTTGCAGGCACTTTAAAATTTACATTTCCCCATTTAAGCTCCTGTTTTTTTCCATCTAAGGTTTGCATTTCTAGGAGATAGGTCATATTGCCTGGTTGATTGATGTTTAGGCTTTCAAAATTAAGCTGGTTAAATGCTGCATGAATTTTTTTCATTTCTTCGGCAGTTAAAATACGTAGCCCTTGGGTTTTATTGGGGTGGGTTTGTGTAAGCGTAAGCTGCCCATTAGGTGCAATTTTGTAGGTTGTATATCCACCTGTAATTCCGCCACCGCTACCAATGATAATTGTTTTATCATATTTAATTTTTGGTGTTTTAGGAGGAGGCTTAAAATTAGTGCTAGGTGTTTCTGTAGTATTACTTTGTGGTTTTTTACTGCCATTACATGCAACAAAACTTAATAAAAGGAAGCCCAAAGTGAATAAAAATAGTATTTTTTTCATAATGTGTTTAATTGGCTATTTAACATTTGCTGAATAGTGGTATAAGGTAGAAAGTATGCTTCGCTTTAGGTAGAAGGATGGCTTTAATTTAAATTACTTGCAAAACTTATGTAGCGAGCAGTCCTTATACTATACTGAACCACATTAGGTTTTGTGCATTTCCATATTTATTATTTTATCTATTTAATTACAGGTATCTAATTTTTTTGCTACAAGCCAGGAGGCTTTAAACCCGTTTGGCTCAAGCGGGGACGCTTGACCCTGCGTTCTTTTT
>JAHDBT010000327.1 GCA_020630215.1 Bacteroidota bacterium | reverse complement strand
TGCAGGCCTACTAGGACTCGAACCTAGAATACCAGTACCAAAAACTGACGTGTTACCGATTACACCATAGGCCTAAACCAGTGCTTTATTACTAAAGCGAGGCAAATTTACTACATCTTTTTGAATGATGCAATTTTTTTTCTCTTTTTTTTTATTTACGGCATATTTGCTAATTACTAGTGCTTGCTTTGCGCTGTATTTTTAGGAAAACAGTAAAAAAAGCGGTGAAGCGAAGCGAAACCGTTCATACCATTTACTAACTACCCGCTACCAACTACTATTTTTTAGCAATCACCAGTAAATCAAAACACATATTGTTGGCTTTGGCAACATGGTAGTCCTCCACTAAAATATCACTTACTAGGGTGTTGTTGTCTTTTAATAACAATCTGCGGTTCATTCGGTTCAAAATATCGTAAGGAATTTGCAAAATTTGGCGAGGAAGGCGGTATTGCAAGTTTAAAATATCGAAACGGGTAAATTTGCGTACCGATTGTCGGTTTTTTACATAATAGTCCATTACCTTTTCATTGCCATAAACGCCTTGCATATCCACATCACTAAAATAACGTTGGTTAATGGCCGCCAATTCTTGCACGGTGTATTCCCGTACATGCCACGGGTTGCGAGTTAACGACATTTTTATATTAGGGGTCGTCATTACCATAATGCCGCCAGGCTTTAACACCCTTGCCATTTCCTTTATCATTTCCTCATCGTCCTCAATATGTTCTATTACCTGAAAGGTTACCAAAGAATCGAAATGATTATCGGGGAAGGGGAGGGGCGGCACGCTCATTTGTTCAAACTGCACATTAGGATGCTTGTTGATGTAATCATCCAAATTGGTTTGAAACTTATCAATGGCTATATACTCGTTGGCATAAGGAGCCAGTATATCTACGCCATAGCCCTCGCCACAGCCTACCTCTAGTACTTTTCCATGTACTAGGTCTTTAGCAGTATTGTAGGCTACTAGGTGACGTTGGTAAATTACATTATCCGAATTGTCGTGCGATGAAACACGTTCTGCTGTTTGCATGGACATCTTTATTGATTTTTTAATTTTGTAAGGGTCCCACGAAGTTGCACGGAGTTTTTCACGGGGTTTCACTAAGTTTTTTTTGCTAGTATAGTTGGATGTTTAACGTTTGTTTAGGCTGACTTTTTATAGGAGCTTAAGACTTACTATTTTTCAAAAAAATAGTAAGTCTAAAAATAAAAGGACCAAGCGCAACCGTCCAAATACCAACTACTAACTACCCAATACCAAGTACCAGCCTACAACTTACGAACCAATTTTTTTACCATCACGGCTTTCCACTCGGTAAAAGTGCCAGCGATGATGTGTTCGCGGGCTTGTTGTACCAACCAGAGGTAAAAACTTAGGTTGTGCAAGCTTGCTATCATGGAGCCAAGTAACTCAGAGGCTTTGAATAGGTGGCGCAAATAAGCTTTACTGTGGTGCTGACTGGTGTAAGCAGGGCAGTTGGGATCGATAGGAGAAAAATCGGTACTCCACTTTAGGTTTTTAATATGGATGATGCCTTCCGAAGTAAACAACATGCCGTGCCTAGCGTTACGAGTTGGCATTACACAATCAAACATATCAATGCCTAGGGCAATGCATTCTAAAATATTTACAGGCGTTCCTACACCCATCAAATAACGAGGTTTATCGGCGGGTAGTATATCGCATACCAACTCGGTTGTTGAATACATATATTCGTGTGGCTCGCCTACCGATAAGCCACCTATGGCATTGCCATCGCAATTAAAAGCGGCGATTGCTTCTGCCGATTGCTTTCGTAAATCGGGAAACACACTTCCTTGTACAATTGGGAACAAAGTTTGTTCATAACCATACTTAGGTTCGGTTTTTTCTAGGTGGTCTTTACAGCGTTTTAACCAGCGGTGCGTCATGTGCATCGATCTTTTGGCATATTTGTACTCGCAAGGATAAGGCGGGCATTCATCAAAAGCCATAATAATATCGGCACCAATTACCCGTTGTGTATCCATTACGTTTTCGGGGGTAAATAAATGTCGAGAGCCATCAATATGGGACTGGAATTTTACGCCTTCCTCGGTAATTTTACGGGTACTAGCTAAGGAGTATACTTGGTAGCCGCCACTATCGGTTAGTAGGGGTTTTTCCCAGCCATTAAATTTATGTAAGCCACCTGCTTTTTCTAGTACTTCTAAACCTGGGCGTAAATATAAATGGTAAGTGTTGCCCAAAATAATTTCTGCTTGCACTTGCTCTACTAACTCGTGCTGATGTACGGCTTTTACTGTGCCTACCGTTCCTACAGGCATAAAAATAGGCGTTTGTACTTCGCCATGTGCAGTTGTAAAAACGCCAGCTCTAGCCTTAGAACCTTTGTCGGTTGCGTCAATCGTAAATTTCATTTGGCAAACTTACAATATTTTTGATAGACCTTTTTTATTTACAGGCAGTATTTGTATCATTTTTTGGCATGTTTCGTTTTTCTAGTGGCTCAAAACTTAAGTTTTGAGTCACTAGGATTTTAGTTAACACTTTAAAGCGGCAAAGCGTTGCATAGTCGTCTAAATACCATGTATGATGTACACACTACTAAAAAAAGTGTAGGCTACTAATTGAAATATGCCCATTTTTTAATGCTTTTTTGAATTAATGCTGCTTTGTTTTTGTTGTACCTACATCCATCGCATCTATAATACTTTGAAATATGAAACTTAGTTTTCCATCTTTACAACAATTGTTTGCAGGAGCTATCCAAGTAGCTACCCGATTTCCGTTTACTTTAGCACTTGCGCTTATTGGTACGGTTTCGGCGGTTATTTCGGCAAATGATTTTGGTATTCACGAGGATAATATAATTGAGTATGTTAAAACTATTTTTTCTTGTCAGCTAGGATTACCGCTGCTTTTAGCCATTAGCTTAATGGGCGAACGCAAAATTTTACCGCTAGGAGTTTGGCCCTGGCGCATTTTGGCTGCCATTGCTTTATTTAGTTATTACTGGACCTTCCCTTCCGAACCTAGTATTCCTCATTTTATTTTTCATATTTTATTTACCATCGGTTTTCACTTGCTCGTTTCCTATGCCCCTTATATAGGCTATAACGAAGAGCAAAACGGCTTTTGGCAATACAACGAAAAACTATTTACAGGCATTTTAACCGCCTTATTATACACCTATGTTTTATTTGCAGGCTTGGCACTTTCGCTAGGGTCGGTACAAGCATTATTTGATGTAGATATTAAGTTAGAACGCTACACGCAACTGTTTTTTATTTTACAAGGACTGTTTAACACTTGGTTCTTTTTAAGCATTGTTCCTAAAAATTTTGAAGCCCTTAATACCAGCAAGGCGTATCCATTAGGACTAAAAATTTTCACCCAATATGTACTCCTGCCCCTAGTAAGTATTTACTTGTTAATTTTATTGGGCTACCTATTTAAAATTATAATTAATTGGAGTTTGCCTAAAGGATGGGTGTCTTATTTGGTCATCGGATTTTCTGTGGTTGGCATTTTATCCTTGCTGCTTATTCATCCTATTCGCAACAATAAAAACAATAAATGGATACTCACCTATAGCCGCCTTTTTTACTTTGCTTTATTGCCATTAGTTGGTTTGCTAACGGTAGCTATTTACACCCGTTTAAGCGATTATGGCATTACCGAAAACCGTTATTTTATTATGGTATTAGCGGCATGGCTATTGGGCATTACGCTGTATTTTATTTTTAGCAAACAAAAAAACATCAAAATTATTCCGCTTACCTTAAGTTTATTGGCGTTTGCTGCGGCCGTAGGTCCGTTTAGTGCAACCAATGTATCTTTAAAAAGCCAAAAAAATAGATTGGTAAGTATTTTAACCAGTAACCAAATTTGGCAAAATGGGCAAATGAACCCTGTAAGTTCCGAGTCTATTTCAAAGGAAGATAATCGCAACATCTCGTCTATTTTATATTACTTTCAGGCGCGAGAACGATTGGCAGATGTTGGTGCTTATTTTGGGGAAAAAGGGCAAGCAATAATAGCAGAAAATAATTATAGTTCGGTTGATAAGCTAATGGATCTTGCAGGCGTATCATCCTATAAGGAAAGTAATGCTACTGCCTATGGATTATTTCGTTTATCGTATCCTAATGAAAACATCATTCCTATTAGTGGCTACGATTATCATTTTGTAATAAAACATAACTACCAGGAGGAGTTGGAACTACCTGATGGGAAGAAGGTAAAATACACGTATTACAATCATGCAAAAAACATAGAGCTACAAGTAGGCAATAAAGCACCAGTAGTTTTAGAATTAACCCCTTTTGTTAACGATTTACTGGTAAAATACGATGCACAACTAAGGAGAAGTTATGCGGATGCTAGTAGGGAAGAATTAAGCTTAGAAAAGGAAAATGAGGATTTAAAAGTAAAAGTTATCTTTCCAGAGTTAAGCATCAGTTTAAATAAAAAAGAACTCCGAGAGCTTAACCTGCGAGAGGTGTATGTGCTAATAAAGCTTAAAAAGTAAAAAAAAGCTATTTAATTGCATTTTTTTGCTTGTTTCTACAACATTAGGCACAGTTTTTACGTATTATTTAGTGTGAATTGCTTTGGTTTATTAAGTTTTTGCTGTAAAATAAGCATAGCATTTTGCACAAAGCATTTATTTTGTTACATTTGCGCTTGCTAGTTTTTTTTTGCCCCTAAATGGTTGAAGTTTTATTGAGTGCGCCAACCTGATATTTTCAACTGCCTTAAAAATTTAAAATTTTCAAACAACTATAGTAATTTAGTTTTTCTACACCTAATCTAATGCTTACACGTTAATTTGTGATAAGTGATGGATTTGTTTCGATCACTAAGCAAAGTAATTCATGTCTACTACTTGTAATGCGATAAAGTTCTCTATTTAGTAAATTAATTGTGCCATTCCTTTTAGGTTACTATCATCAATTAAGCATCCAACTTTTTATATGCCTCTATATGTAGTTGGTACGCAAATATTTTATTGCTTCTATAATTACCTGTACTATTATTAATGATAACACGATATCTATGCCTTTGTGGTAAGCAATAGCAAAAAGCAAACTCCTTAAGTAATGCGAAATAATTACTTTGGCTTACTTAACACTTCTTAATGATTGGCTTCATTCATTTTGATAAAAAGATAAAAAATTAAGGGGATAATATCTTTTGATGTTAACGCTTTGATACCTTATCAGTAAATTAAAAATTTTATAATTCGACCTGTTTATCTAGGCTATACAAAGTTTTGATACGATAGTACGGTGAAGCGCAGCGCAGCGAAACCAGCTACCTTCAATTACCTTGTGCCAGTTACCCCAAAATGGAAAATTTTCGATAAGCTAGTCTACAATTCAATTCATTTTTATTCTGCACAAGGGGAATAATTGCCTACCTAAACCCCTGCTAGAAATGGACAGAAATAATTTTACGAATTTATTTCCCTTCCATGACTTCCATACAGCTGTAGAATTAACAAAAATGCAGGCCTAATTAATTGCTTGCAAAAAATATTTTTTATGAGTTTAAACATGATTTATAATACTCAGCAAACGCACTTGGTTTTTAAAGAATATGGACGTAATATTCAACAACTTATTGGTTATGCTATTGACCTTGAAGACCGAAGAGAGCGGAGTGAACTTTGCAAAGCTATTCTAAATTTGATGGGGCAAATGCACCCTCACTTACGGAATATTGAGGAGTTTAGACATAAACTTTGGTACCAGTTACATACGATTGCTGATTTTAAGTTGGATATTGACGGACCTTATCCTATTCCTACTCCTGAAGAGGTAATAAAAGTTACTGGCGAAGTGCCTTATCCACAAGAGCGAATTAGATTTAAGCATTATGGTAAAAATGTAGAAGTTTTAGTAGCTAAAGCTATGAAAATGGAAGACTTAGACAAACGCCATGAGTTTGCCAAGGTTATTGCCAACTATATGAAAATGGTATATCGTAACTGGAATAGAGAAAATGTAAATGATGAGTTGATTAAAAACGACCTTCGCTTACTCTCTAACAACTTGCTAAGTTTGGATGAGTCTACAGTTATTGAAGTGCCAAAGCAATCTAATAACAACAACAATAACGGGCGAAACAACAATAATAAGCGCAACCATAAACGAAATAATAACAAAAATGGGAAAGACCATCATCGTTCGCGCGATAATCACCATAACAATGGTTATCGTAAACGTAGATAACAAGCTTTGTTAAGGTTTTTCTATTACCTAATAGGAATAAGCTTTTGAAGATTGGGCATGTTTCATTTTTTCAAAATTTTATTTAAGACTTCCAAACGGCGAAGCGAAGCGTAGCCGTCTAAATACCAAGTACTATGTACCCTCTACTAGAAAAAAGTGTTAAAACTAATTGAAACATGCCGAAGATTGCCTAATATTTAATTCATCCTTATTTTTTCCATTACTAATGACTAATAACACATTCGAAATAATAGGCGGCAAACCGCTTAAAGGCGAATTTGTGCCACAAGGTGCAAAAAACGAAGCACTAGAAATTATTGCGGCAGTACTACTAAGCCCCGAAAAAATTACCATCACCAATATTCCCAATGTACTCGATTGCAACAACCTTATTACGTTGTTACAAGCACTAGGAGTTAAGGTTGCCAATCCCGAAAAAGGCACTTTTATTTTTGAAGCCGATGATGTTGATTTAGACTATATGTACTCCGATGCTTTTAGAGCAAAAGCAGGAAAACTACGTGGCTCGGTGCTAATTACTGGCCCATTGTTGGGTAGGTTTGGCAAAGCTTTTTTAACTCGTCCTGGTGGCGATAAAATTGGCCGCCGAAGATTGGATACGCACTTTTTAGGAATGGAAATGCTAGGAGCTAAATTTAGCTACGATGAGGCAAAAGGAGCCTTTTCTATTGAAGCCAAACACCTAAAAGGAACCCATATTTTACTAGAAGAACCCTCGGTAACGGGTACCGCCAATGTAATTATGACCGCCGTTTTAGCCGAAGGAACAACCACTATTTACCATGCCGCCTGCGAACCCTACACGCAACAATTGTGTAAAATGCTAAACCGCATGGGCGCACGTATCGAAGGTATTGGCTCTAACTTACTCACCATTAATGGCGTAGAAAAACTAGGCGGCTGCGAACACCGCATTTTGCCCGATATGCTAGAAATTGGCAGTATGATGGGCTTGTCGGCCATTACAAAATCAGAAATTACCATTAAAAATGTTGCCTACAAAGAACTAGGCATTATTCCTCGTGCTTTTCGTAAACTAGGCATTGAGTTTGAACTCGTAAATGGAGACGATATTTACCTCCCCCCACAAGACAGTTACGAAATACAAACCTTCATCGACGGTTCTATTCTCACTATTTCCGACCATCCTTGGCCAGGACTTACCCCCGATTTACTCAGCGTATTGTTAGTCGTTGCTACACAAGCCAAAGGCAGTTTGCTCATTCACCAAAAAATGTTTGAAAGCCGTTTATTTTTTGTAGATAAACTCATAGATATGGGCGCACAAGTCATTTTATGCGATCCGCATCGGGCAGTAGTAATTGGGCATGACCGCAAATTTCCGCTAAGAGGTTTACGCATGTCGTCGCCCGATATACGTGCAGGTGTTGCGCTACTAATGGCCGCTTTATCGGCAAAAGGAAAAAGTGTCATCAGCAATATTCACCAAATAGACCGAGGCTACCAAGATTTTGACGTACGCTTACAAGCTCTAGGCGCACAGATTGAACGGGTGTAGCTGTGGCATACATTTAAAATTTAGAATCGAGGATTTAGGATTTAAAATTTATTTACCTGCTGACGTTGAGGATTTTTGAAATTTGAAATTTGATTTTTTTCCTACTGACGCTAGGAGGGAATCATTTAAAATTTAAGGATTTAAAATTTTTGCTATGCTGACGGGGGATTTTTGATGTTTGATTTTTGAAATGTGATTTTTGATTTTTTTTATGCTGACGTTAGCATAGCATCCAAAAAATCCATACATCTGGATCATCCAAATTCAGACATTTTGATTTTTGATTTTTTTCTGCTGGAAAAGGTTTTTGAATTTTAGAATTTGGTCATTGATAATTATTTGAAAATTGGATCTTGATAATTGGTTATTAAGGTCCATATAAACTAAATTACCAACTACCAACTACCAACTACCAACTACCAACTACCAACTACCAACTACCAACTACCAACTAC
>JAHDBT010000326.1 GCA_020630215.1 Bacteroidota bacterium | reverse complement strand
TCAAGCGTTCCGCTTGAGCCAAACGGTATTCAAGCCTGCGGCCATAGCCGTCAGGCTATCAGAAAACCTCTTTTAGAAGAGTATTGTAAATCGGTCATTTACAAAAGTATTTTAAAATAATTTAATCCTTAAATAACTTTGTAATGTACTGATTATTAATGCTGGATTATTTTAACCTGACGGCGATGGCCTGCGGCTTGCAAAAGTTTCGATTTTAATTTGCTCTTAGCACACTTCACGAAGTGTCAAGTAAAACTTATAGTAAATGAAACATGCCTTTTATTGGAGATAAAAAAATAAGACCTACCAAGTTAATTTAGGTATAAGATACACCTTAAATTAACGAAGTAGGTCTTAGAACCCATTCAGTAATTTTTAATATTTTTCGTATGGTTGTTAGCAGGCTTTCAACTAAGGCACAGTAACGATTAAAAAACAAGTTGTACAACCTATTTTTTAAGTAAAAAGTGAGAAATAAAATCGCACATAATGGCCGATTTTATTTTTCCACTTTCACTAAGTAGTTTTAGCTCTTTCTTTACGTGCCGATGCTTTTTCTCGGTTTAGTTTGCGCTCATATTGCGAAACAATTTTCCAGATATGCGCCGACAAGTTTTTGTCCTGATTGTTAAACCTAAATTCTAGTTCTTTTAAATACAAATAAGTGTATTGTGGTTTTACCCCATAAAATTTAGTGAGTTTTTCTTTAGCATATACATAAAAACGACGTACTTCCTCCGAAAGTAAAATATCCGTTTCATCTATTTCTTCATTGCCTAAACTCCTTGCGGTTAATCCATTGTTTTGGCTAGGCTGTGTTTGCTCTAATATTTTAGCTGTAATAGCTTCGCCTTTAGCTGCATTTTTGGTAGCCTTTTGCACAAATACACGTCCAGTATTTACAACAGTACCAAACAACCGAGCATCTTCTTCGCTAGGATTGTATTGTAATGTTAAGCCATGATTTTTATGCCATGCTATATAGTCCTCTGGTTTCACATCGTTATTCAACATTACGTCGTTCATCAATTCTTCTTGATGATTACATATAGCATCTCTTGTTAAGCGATAGTATTTGTTAATCGTATTGCGATGCAATTTTAATTTGTGCGAGGTATCAATTGCAGTTAAGCCCGAAGCAAAACAATTTATTATTCGTCGTACACGTCGCCTGCTTAGAGTGTTTGTTTTCATTTGTACTGATTATATTTGTTAGATTTAGTAATGTGTAGCGCAACCACACAGTTGCTAGGCAAAAACGAGTGGTGTTTCTGCTAACTAGGGCACCTCATAAGCGTAATGAATCGTGAAGATAAGACAATATTATGAATTATTTTTACTTTTTTATGACATATTTTCAGGCAAATAATAAACCTTGCTTAATAGCTCTCGCAATATTCATCATAAACATCTGGTTTACAACAGTTTATCGCTTATTTCTTCATTATAAAATTTCAGCAAAAAAATACCTATAACAAATAGATTATCTTTTTCTTGAAAAGAATATTTACCAAGGAAAGTTTTCTTGCACAAAAGAGTTGCTTGTGCTTGCTCTATAATATTTGAAGAAAATAAGCTTTATTTCAGTTTATTGTTATGCGTTTAGCAGTAACTATTGTTATACACTTTTAGTTACTATTTCGCATTTGCTGAATAGTAGTAGAAGAAGGAAAGTATGCTTCGCTTTTAATAGAAAGACGGTTTCAATTCTGCTATTTATACTCCAATGCAAGTGGTTAGTACAGCATAACTATTTCTAGGAGCTAGGAGTAGGAGTTTAATCATAAGAGGCTCTAATACCACTATTATAAGCATAGGAGCGTTCAACGCCATTTAAAATAGCGTATAAATGATCGTGATAGGCGGCAAAGCGGGGGAGGTTATTGTGTCCAGCATCTTCAATAGGAATGAGAATGCCTTGTTGAGCAATTTTGGATAATTTAATACCAGATTTAAGTGGAATGATGCGGTCTTTAGTGCCATGTAAAATAAATACGGGGCAAGTAACATCCTTCATCCATAAATCGGTGCGGATGTGGTATTTTAATATTTTAGAAACGGGAAAAATGGGTAAGTATCTACTAGCAATATCTATAAAACTATAGTAAGGCGAATCGAGGATAAGTTTTTGTGGTTTATTAGCGGCGGCTATATTGGTAGCAAAGCCCGAACCAATAGAACGCCCATAAATAATTATTTTTTCTTCGGGGTATCGTTCCTTAATATAATCGTAGGCATATTGTGCATCCTGGTACATTGCTGCCTCAGTACGTTTGCCTCTGCTTTTGCCAAAGCCCCTGTAATCAATCATAAAAAAATCGTAGCCCTTGCCCAAAAAATCACGAGCAAATTTTCCCCAACCTTTTACACTCCTAGAGTTGCCTTTGCAATAAAAAACAACCCCTTTAGAACGGGGCAACTTAAAATGCAAGCCATTAATTTTCACCCCTTCTTCTGGCTCTAAAAATATTTCCTCAAAAGGGTATTCGTATTGATACTTAAAATTATCTGGCAATTGTTCAGGGTGAAAAATAAACCATTCCTGTATCCAGTATGCAATAAGGCATAGTATTAGGTAAACAGCCGCAATAGCAAGGATAATGTAAATGTATAGCCACATAGTTTTTTAATCAGTGGTAAAGCCAATGTATTATTGGTAAGTAGTTGGGCATAAATAATCGTCATTATTAACCGAGCTATTTTTTTGTTAGACAAGGCGCAAAACGCAGGCATAGCCGTAGCTATGACG
This sequence comes from Bacteroidota bacterium, assembly GCA_020630215.1. Taxonomy (GTDB): domain Bacteria; phylum Bacteroidota; class Bacteroidia; order Chitinophagales; family UBA2359; genus JAHDBT01. The sequence continues at coordinate 5,495 of JAHDBT010000326.1, read as the reverse complement.
AGTATTTGCAACACAGTATAACGGAAAAAGAGCTGGTTAAGAATGTGTCGATTATTTTTGTTCGACTACTTAATAGGGTTAATAGAGTAGTTATTTATTTATGGAAAAAGCAGTGCCAAGTTTTAAATATTAGGTAAGTTAGCAAAAAAAGTTGAATTCTCCTTTTTTTGTAAACGAATGATTCAAAATAAAAAACCTGTTTATATAATCCGTTTCCCCTTTTACAATAGCAGGCAAAAAAGAGAACATCTTTAAACGGTTCTGCTTCGCTTCTCCCTTATAAAGGTTTAAATACTTTTGCAGTATGGATAAACAGGTCGAATAATTACTCGTGAAACATCTAAAACAAAAACATTAGCTACAAAAAAAAAATCCTTTTTAAAGAATAATAAATACCTCAAAGATTTTGATTTTACATTTGTTTATCTTATTATTGTACTTATCAATATTGATTAAGGAGACACTTGAATAACCGACAACATGGGAACAATTAAAAAATGGTTATTTGAGGTCTCCTTTTTGCTATTGTAATAAGATAAAAACTACTTGTTTAGTCATGTAAATGGCAGTAGTTCTTGTATTTTGTGGTGGTTTACTTCCCGAAATTTTGTAACTTTGAAATAAAATATTTAATAAGAGGCAAGTAATTTGCATTAATAGTTGGCATGTTTCAATTAGTAGTTTACACTTTTTTGAGGTAGAGGGTACATAGTACATGGTATTTAGACGGCTACGCTACGCTTCGCCGTTTTTAAAGTGTTAACTAAAATCTTAGAAAAATGAAACATGCTGAATAATTGCAAATGTATTTGTAAATATTAACCTAAGAAGTACTCCATGAAAAATATTTGGTATTTAGAAGATGTAAATTTGTTTAAGGTGCTTTGCCCACACAAGTTTGCAGACTTTAGCAGCGACCACTTACTAAAAAAATATGATAAAAACGATTTTGTTTTTTTACCCAACGACCGTGCCCAAACAATTTACCTAGTAGCCAAAGGAAAAATAAAAGTAGGCTACTACGATAATGCTGGCGAAGAAAGGGTAAAAGCCATTTTAAGTAAAGGCGAATTGCTAGGAGAAAAAGCTATTTTAGGCATGAACCATCATACCGATTTTGCCCAAGTAATAGAAAACAATACCGAAGTATGTATTGCCAATGTAGATACGATGAAAGACTTGATTAAAGCCAATAGCGATTTTTCGTTGAGTATTTACAAACGCATTGGATGGCGCATTGCCAAACTAGAACGACAAATTGAAATTTTACTGTTTAAAGATGCCCGAACAAGACTCGTAGAATTTTTAAAAGACCTAGTGGCCGAAAGAGGGCAAAGTACCGATAATGGCATTTTAATAGAACACGATTATACCCAAAAAAATATGGCCAGCTTAATAGGTGCTTCTCGCAAAACGGTTTCTTTATTGCTTAACGAAATGGAAACCGAAGACCTAATAGAAATGAGCCGCAAAAAAATAATTGTAAAAGATGTAAAAAAACTAGCTGCTACTACTACCGAAAGTATGTAGTTTTGATAGCAGGTATTTTCTCATTCACTTAGCAAATCGGTTATAGTAGCATTTAGCCGCTTGTTTACCATTAAATGCCCCCTATTTACCCTCGCTACTTTTACAGTACATTTAGTAAGTTCATTTTTTAAAACGCTTGCTGTTTTAGGCAGTACAATATCGTCTTTTTCTCCTACAATTACATAAACCGTTTTAGGATTGTTGTTTAAAATAGCCTGTGTTGTTTCAAAAGGCGTTTTAAATTTTCGCATGGCAATCCAAGTATCTAATAGTCGTTGCCGTCCTTCTTCCGTTTCTGTAAGGCGCATCGAAAAATGATAAATAAAAGGACTAATTATTTTTATTTTTCGCATCAACAACAAGCTTTTAAAAAATAGGGCTGGATGCTGAACAAATTTACCAATAAACCGTATAATTGGTAAAGGCAAGTAAATAAGTTGGTAAACAGGATGCACAATAATGCCCGACGAAGCAATTAAAAAGAGTTCTTCTACCTGTAAAAGCAGCAATGGCAGTATCTCTAAAACTATTTTCCCTCCCATACTATAGCCCAGTAAACTAAAGTGTTCTACTTGTTCTTTTAAAGCTATTGCGGCTACAACATTACTGATGTCTTGCGCAGAAAAAGGCTTGTTTGTTCTCCATTTTGTTTCGCCATGATAAGGCAAATCAATACTATATATGGTATATTTTGTTGCTAAGGAAGGAGCTAATTGCACATACAGTTCTGCGCTATCGGCATAGCCATGTAAAGCAAATAGGGCTTTAGCACCATTGCCAAATTTAAGGTAATGCACTACCGCTTCTTTATAAGCAATAGTTTGCGATTGTGCCGGTACAGTAGTATCGAGCATTGGTAAAATTAAAAAAGATGAAAAGGCATTTTTGAGTAATTGCCAAAACTAAGTACAAAGGAAAGGTAAATGCTTTTTAGCCCCTTAAAACAAGCCCTGAATCATGGCGTAAAAATCGAAGTTTAAAAAATGATACGCACTACAAATTAATAAAGACCAAAAAAGAAAAGCAAAAAACATGTACGTAAATACTTTTAACTTGCTCTTGTAAATAGAGCTTGCCATAATTGCTCCTACGGGCACGGTAAGTACTAGTGGTGTTAAAAAAGCAATTCCGGCTAAACCATAGCCGCTACGCAAACGCACCAAAAAGCGAGTCCATCGGTTTACTTTAAATGGCTTTTTATTTTTTTTAGGAAAATATCGTTCTTTTAATTTACTAAGTGCATCTCCAAAATAACTAAATACCACAATGCCCAACATACTTCCCGCCATAGCTAGTATAATTGACTCTACAAAGCCAAATCCATTATAAAAAATAATACCTAAAGCAACAGCAAACTTAGTGCTTCCCCAACCCAAAATAATCAAAATAACTAATAAATCGCTCATTATAAATGATGAAATTAATAAAACAAGTTCTTACAAAAATACAACAAAATGTTAACACTTAAAATTAAATTTCTAGTAGCAAAGTGAAAAGTAAATACTAAGCAACTGGTTTTAAATGAAAAACAACCAAACCAAAACATGCAAGCTTTTACATTAAATAGCACTTTAGTAAACTACTATACAAGACTTTGTTGTTTATTGTAAACAAAACAATTGTTTATTTTATTTTTTATTGTTTAATAAAACAATGCCACCTATTAGCAATTGTTTTGTATTTTTGTAAAAAAGGTAGTAGTTTAACTAATGTAAGCATAAACTGCCACGTTACAGACAAAACAATTTGTTTTATTGAAAAGATATTTGCCTTGGTCTATTTTTTGATACTTAGATACTATAAAATACAACAAACTATTTTTTAGTAAGTGATTGATATATTGAACCACATTAAATTTTGTGTGTTTAAATACCAAGCACCAATACCATTCAATGTTTTTAAAACTCAAGCAAAAGATTATGTATAATTTTACAAACTACATGCTGCGTACAATATTAATTACACTATGTTTTATTGCTTTAGGCAATATTAGCTTAATAGCACAAGATCCAGATCCTTGTGTGGAAGGAGGTTACGAACTCTCCTTATCTGCTACCCCTGTTGCTTGTGCAGGCGAAGAAACAGGCGTTGCCGTTATTGCAAGTACTGGTTGCAGTTGCGTATTTAGCGGTTGTACCTTTTTATGGAACAATGGCGAAACACATCATACTATTGATAGCCTTTCGGCAGGCACCTATACGGTTACCGTTACGCATCCTGATGGCTGTGTAATGGATACAGTAGTAGTAGTGCCAGAACCAGAGCTATATGTGGAGGAAGTACAAAAACAAGACGTTTCTTGTAATGGCATGGGCAATGGAACCGCCGAGGTAGTACCAACAGAAACAGCAGGTCCTTTAACCTACTTATGGTCAAATGGCGAGGCAACTCCTACGCTTAACAATTTAACTCCTGGCACTTATACGGTTATTGTTACCAATTATATTAACTGCCAATACATAAGCACTGTTGAAATAACAGAACCCGAAGTAGTAGAACTTGATATAGTGGCAACCCCCTCCTGTGGAGGAAGCAATACTGGTAGTGCCGAGGTAATGGTTCTATCTGGCACTGGACCTTTTAACTATTTATGGAACGACCCTAATAATTGTATTGAGCCAATGGCGCAACAATTAGAAGCGGGTTCTTATACCGTAAGTGTTACAGATAATAATAACTGTACTTATACTCGCACCGTAGAAGTACAAGCCAACCCTCCTGCCAACCTAGAAGTAAATACAACACCTGCTTGCCAAGGATTAGCAACTGGTTCGGCATCAATCAATATTGACGGCGGTACAAGTCCTTTTACCTACATATGGTCTAACGGGCAAACAGCCGAAACCGCTACCTTTTTACAAGTAGGAGCATACGAGGTAACCATAACCGACAATAATGGCTGCACCTATGAAACTTCATTCGAAATTCCATCACAGGAACTAGCAACGAGTGCTTCTGCCTCTGCTTCCGAAATATGTGCTGGCGGAACCGTAAACTTACTTGCCGAAGGTGGCCAAACCTACTCTTGGTACCCTACTATGGGCTTAGATGATCCGAACAGTGCAACGCCAACAGCAACGGTTAACCAATCTATGAATTATACTGTAACCATTGTTACTGCAGATGGTTGCCAAGATACACAAACATTAAGTATTAATGTGCTACCTGCTGCCGAAGCATCTATTAATGCTTGGGAAACAACCTTATGTCAAGGAGCAAGTACGCAACTAATTGCGGTAGAAAATAGTGGCTCAGGAGCTACTTTTTCGTGGAGTCCTAGCGAAGGACTAAACAATGCCAATAGCAACGCACCCGTAGCAACACCTAGCGAAACAACAACGTATACAGTTACCTCGCTTACCGCAAATGGTTGTACAGCTACCGCAGAAGTTACCCTAACCGTAGAAATATGTAGTGCTATTGAAGAAACGGCTTTTGTAAATAGCTTAAACGTATATCCTAACCCTAGTAGCGGCGATGTTTTTGTTGCCTTTGAGGTAGCCAAAACGAATGAGGTACATTTAAATGTTTACAATACTTTAGGGCAAGTTATTTTAACCGAAGGTGCTAGTAATTTTGCAGGTACTTACCAAAGTAAACTTAACTTAAATAATGTTGCCAAAGGCTTATACTATATAGGCATTACCATTGGCAACGATACACACTTAGAAAAAATGGTACTGCACTAAATTAGCAAGTTGCAACAAGCAATAAATACAAAAACAAAAAAACCGTTAATAGCTTTTTTTAAAGAAGCTGTTAACGGTTTGGTTTTTTATACGTGTGAAAGGGGACAAATAATGTGAACTAATAAGCGATAAAGAACAAGTAGAAATAGGAAATTATTTTAGTACCATTAATTACTGGAGCATCGTACCTAAATTTCTAAAAAAATTAGCCGCATTGTGCGCCAATATGGGCATTACTACACTTCTACTTTTTAAAGCCATCCATCCCAATAAATA
>JAHDBT010000325.1 GCA_020630215.1 Bacteroidota bacterium | reverse complement strand
TCACTCAAAACCTCATTTTGCCGCACAATTAGTTTTCGGTCAGGCACTAAGTAGTCGGACAAAAATAATCGTATATTCTTAGCCGGCTCTTTTTCCGTTATACTGCATTGCAAATGCTCGATATAGCGCTGCTATAGCTGCGCTTTGCGCCTTGTCTAACAAAAAAACAGCTCGGTTAAGAATGACGATTATTTTTGTCCAACTACTTAACAAGTTTTTCTCCTACTATTTTTTATTAAAAATACTCGCTCTAGCAGTCCTATCGAACCATACCTTTAACTAACTCCAATCCACTTCATTTCCTACTCCTCTAATATTTCCCTAATAGCAACCATATACCTCTTCAAAAAACCTCCTCCCCCCTCAAAGTTAAATTACGCTTTCCCCCTTGTAAAATTGATTTTTATTGTTACATTTGCCCTTGTTTAGAATTAGTCTAAATAAAAACAGTAAGTTTTACTCACAATCCAACTACTATAATAAATGAAAGCAATAAATCATTTACTGTTACTATTCTTAGCATTTGGAGTTATTACGTTTTTTAGTGCTTGTAACGATGACGATAATACACCTAGCTATGATATTCCAACAAGTTACAACTTTACCAATGTTAGCTATAATGGCCAAACACAACGCATAGATATGCTTTCCGCAATTAAAACCTATATGGCAACTTCGCAACAACAAGGTATTGCTTTAGATGCCAATAAACTACTAGCCATGTACGCCAATGATGCTGCTAATGCAGGATGGCTAAACACCTACGACGAAACGAAACAATTACGCAGTAAAACACTAACAAATGTACAAGACAATTTTGATGCTTTATTTGTAGAATTAGCTACTGCAAGTCAATCTGCAAATGCGGGTGTAGATGGTATTTCGGGTGTTATACAAAGTACTAGTAATCCAGATAAAAGTTATTTAGTAGGTGATGATGGTTTAGACCATGCACAGCTTATTGAAAAAGGACTAATGGGTGCTTGCCTATACTATCAAGCTACCTCTGTATACATGGGAAGCGAAAAAATGGAGGTGGATAATGAAACGGTAGAACCAGGAGAAGGAACACAAATGGAACATCATTGGGACGAAGGCTTTGGTTATTTTGGCGTGCCTACTAGCTTTCCTGCCGATGTAGATGGCTTGTTGTTTTGGGGTAGTTATGCTAACAAAAGAGATGCCCTATTAGGTTGCAACCAAAAAATAATGAATGCCTTTTTAAAAGGCCGTGCCGCTATTTCTGCTAAGGATTTAACCGCCCGTGATGAAGCAATTGCCGATGCAAGAACTAACTGGGAATTAATTGCCGTAGCTACTGCCCTACATTATTTAAACGATGGAGCAACCAATTTCGAGGATATGGCTTTGCGTTCCCACAGCCTATCAGAAGCCATTGGTTTTATTTACGCTTTGCAATTTAACGAAACCAAAAAAATTACCAACGCACAAGTCAACGAGTTACTTACAACGCTAGCAGGTAATGCCAATTTTGATTCTATGAATTTATACAATACCTCTATTGCTAAAATTACCGAAGTAAGAAATGCACTAGCTGCTTATTACAATTTGGAAAATCAAAAAGAGGAATTTTAATAGTTGTGCGTTCCTTTCAGACAGGTACACAGGGCAATTAAGATGTACTATTTTTAAAAAAAATAGTACGTCTTATCCCAACAAAAAAACAATTTAACCATTTAGCAATTAACCAACCAATGAAATACAAATCAACCACCACTACCCTACTAGTAATCGTCCTCCTACTAGCCGCCCCATCCTGCAACGATGATGGTCCCGACGACACCTGCAATGCCGACTTTGACCAAACCGCCATGCTACAAAACGTAGCCGATAATTTAATCCTCCCCGCCTACCAACAACTGCTCAACAATACCACGCAGTTACAAACCCAAACCAATACTTTTCTAGCAGATCCAAACCAAACCTCTCTCAACAATCTACGAAGCATTTTTGAAACTACTTGGCTGCAATGGCAACACGCTTCTCCCTACGAGTTTGGCCCTGCCCAAACCGCTTTTTTAAGAAACACCCTCAATAATTTCCCCCTAGATACAGTCGCCCTTAAAGACAACATCAACCTAAGCACCAACAGCTTTAACAATCCCGATACCTACGACAAAGGTTTTCCTGCTCTAGACTACCTCCTCTACGGACTCGCTCCTAACGATGCCGAAATTATTGCCCAGTTCAACACCGCCAACGACGCTGAATTATACCGCAGTTATTTACTAGCAGATGTGGCCAATATGCAATCCTTAGCCGCCAACACTTACGAGCAATGGAACAGCAGTTACCAAGCCGAGTTTGTAGGCAATACAGGCACCGCCGCAGGTACTAGCCTAAGTAACATCATCAACGGTTTAAACCAAAATTACGAATCAATTAAACGTGACAAAATAGGCATCCCCTCTGGTGTGTTGACATCAGGATTTGCCAACCCACAAAATACCGAAGCTTACTACAGCGGCTTATCCCTAAAACTAGCCCAAGCAGCTTTGCAAGCCAGCCAAACCCTTTACCTCGGTGCCAACAGTCTAGGACTTGACGACTACCTAATTGCCGTAGATGCACAAAAAGGAAATGGCTTACTAAACGATGCCATCAAAGCACAATTTACCAATGCCCTCAACGCCCTACAAAATATAGAAGCACCGCTATCCAATGCTGTTGAAACAGATAATGCAAATGTAATTACCGCCTACAACGAAATAACCAAACAACTAGTAGACCTTAAAACAAGTATGCCATCTGTACTTTGCGTATCTATCACCTACATCGACAATCCTAGTGATTCTGATTAGGCTTTTTTTAGTGGGCAGTTGACAGTAGCCAGTGGTTTAGTAGGAGCTTTTTAATTGTTTTTTAGCTGTCAGATCATTCGCTTACCCTCATTGTCAGTAGTCAGAACGCTGCGCTGTCAGTAAAAACGAACTTAAAATGGCAAAAAACACTAGCAAAAGGAGACGAAAAACGCCTCCAAAAAACTTCGTGCGACACCGTGCAAAACTCTGTAAAACCCAGTGGCACCCTTTACATAAGCGTTGTTTTTGGCAATTATTTTAGGCGAAGCATAAAGGTACTTCGCAGAAAAAAATCAAAAACTATATATCAAAAATCAGCTATCAGAAATTCCTAGCATCAGCATAAAAAAATCCTAAATCCTAAATTTTCGATTTTAAATCCTAAATAAAAAAAGCTTGTTCAAAACCCTACTATCTAAAAAAACAGCCATCGCTCCACTCCTTACTTTTCGTATTTTATTTGGGGCGGTAATGCTATTTGGCGCTTTGCGTTTTGTACATGCAGGTTGGGTTGAAAAGCTGTATTTAACGCCTCGTTTTTTCTTTAAATTTTATGGTTTTGAATGGGTACAGCCACTAGGAGAAATGGGGATGTATGTTTTATTTGGTGTAGTAATTTTAAGTTCATTTTTAGTAATGATAGGTTGTTTTTATCGTGTTGCCATCATCACTTTTTTCTTAGCATTTACCTACATCGAATTAATTGATGCAAGCAACTATTTAAATCATTATTACCTGGTTTGTTTACTAGCATTTATCCTTATTTTTCTGCCTGCTAATCGGGCATTTTCGGTAGATGCTTGGTGGCGACCCAAAATGAAAACAGACGTAATTCCAGCTTGGTGTATTTATATTATTATGGTGCAATTAAGTATAGTGTACACCTACGCAGGCATTGCCAAATTAAATCCCGATTGGCTTTTTAGAGCAATGCCGCTTAGTGCTTGGCTGCCTGAACACCCTCATTTACCAATAATTGGAACAGCACTAACTTTTAAAACAACGGCATTTATTTTTAGTTGGCTAGGGGCTTTGTACGATTTAAGCATTGCCTATTTTTTATGGTACAAACGCACTCGTGTAATCGCTTATCTAGCAGTTGTTCTTTTTCATTTAATGACGGGCGTATTGTTTAACATTGGGCTTTTTCCTTTAATTATGATAAGCTCCACCTTAATCTTTTTTTCAGGAGATTTTCATGAACGGCTGCTAGGAATTATTGGGTATCGCCCTTATAAAAAGGAAGCAACATTAAGTCCTATATTTGCAAGATTTGCAAAAATTGGGTTCCGCTTTTTTATACTCTTGCAGTTCGTGTTACCTTTGCGCCACCATTTATACCCCGGCAATGTTTTATGGACAGAAGAAGGCTATCGTTTTTCGTGGCGGGTAATGTTAGTAGAGAAAAGCGGGCAAGCTATTTTTTATGTTAAAGATAGCGCAACAGGTAGGCAAACGGAAATTATTAATGGTAAGTATTTAACGCCTTTTCAAGAAAAACAAATGAGCATTCAGCCCGATTTTATGTTGCAGTTTGCCCATTTTTTAAAAGAGGAATACGAAAGCAATTACCAATACCAAAATCCCATTATTACGGTGAATGCTTTTGTTGCTTTAAATGGACGTGCTAGTGAACAACTGATTGACCCGACGGTAAATTTGGCAAAAACACCAGCTGGATTAATGCCTAAAAAGTGGATTTTAAAGCATGATTTTTAGTATCGTTTATTTTGACAAGAAGGCTCGAAGACGCGGAGGTTTTATTTTGTAGTTACTCAATATTTTTAACCTTCATCAAAATAACATCGGCACTTTTTATCTGTGTTTTTTAAGGCTAAAAAGGCGCAAGACTTATGGAAGAACACGAAGAGGAATCACAGAAAAAATTTGTGTTAATCTGCGTAATCTGTGGTGAAAAAAAACAAAAAAAAGACATTTTAACCTACTGTATTAAAACATAAAACAACAGCAAAGCCACCCTCAGTATATTACTGACTCCTGGCTACTGAAAACTGACCACTAATTAACAACCAAATGAACGGTAAACATTTTTCACTAATACTAGTTCTCCTATTTCCCATTATTTCTGTAATGGCAACACAGGGCGAAAACCTAATAGCTTTTGGCTGGGTTAATGATGCGGAAACGGGTGAGGGGATACAAAATGTAAGCATCTTTTTAGAAGAAACCAAAGATTTGCAGGTGAGCAATGCCGATGGTTCGTTTAGGTTTGAGCAGTTGCAAAATGGCAGATATCATTTCACCTTTTTTGCCGAAGGTTACCAAACTCATTTCCAAGAAATTTTTATTGAAGGCAGCCAAAATTACGAGTTGCAAGTAAGTATGGAAAGCCTAGCACTAGATTTAGAAGCCGTAGAAATTGAAGCGAGTCAACGAGCAACAGCTTACGGGGTGCGTAGCTTACGCAATGTAGAAGGGGTAGCGATTTATGCGGCTAAAAAAAGTGAGGTAATTGAGCTTAACGATAAACTAGTGGCCAACCTAGCCACCAATAATGCCCGACAAATTTACAAGGGCGTAGCAGGATTAAACATCTGGGAAAACGATGGGGCAGGTTTGCAATTGAGCATAGGCGCACGAGGTTTAGACCCCAACCGAACCTCTAACTTTAACACCCGCCAAAATGGTTACGATATTAGTGCCGATGCATTGGGTTATCCAGAGAGTTATTATACGCCGCCTAGTCAGGCTTTAAAAAGGATAGAAATTGTACGAGGGGCTGCCTCTTTACAGTATGGCCCACAGTTTGGCGGTTTGCTTAATTTTGTTTTTAAAGATGGAAACCCTAAAAAAGCGTTGGAAGTAGTCAGTGAAAACACGGTTGGTTCGTGGGGATTGTTTAGTAGTTTTAACAGTATTGGCGGCAGTAAAAATGGATGGAATTACTACGGTTTTGTACAACGCAAACAGGGCAATGGCTGGCGACCTAATTCTAAGTTTCACCAAAATACCGCCTATGCCAGCATCAGCAAAAAAATAAACCAGCAGCTAAAAATTGGAGTGCAATATACCTACATGGATTACCTAGCACAACAAGCAGGCGGTTTGCAAGACTTCGAGTTTAACCAAGACCCACAACAATCTAAAAGAGCTAGAAATTGGTTTAAGGTAAATTGGAACTTAGCAGCCCTCACGGTTGACTATCGCCTATCTGATAAAACCAAAATAAACAGCCGTAGTTTTTTACTAGCGGCACAACGACAATCGCTAGGCGAGTTAGGCCCTATTAACCGACCCGACCCTTTACGAGAACGAGATTTAATACGTGGCCGCTACCATAATTTTGGCAACGAAACCCGACTCCTACACAGCTATCAAATTAAAGAAAGCCTGGCTACTTTTTTAATCGGCGCACGCTATTACCAAGGCCACGCCCAAAACCAACAAGGACTTGCCGACGATGGCAGCGAAGCCAATTTTAAATTTTTAAATCCTAGTAATTTAGAACGTTCTGATTATACTTTTCCTAGTAGAAATATTTCGCTTTTTGCAGAGAACTTGGTTAATATTACGCCTAAATGGAGCGTAACTCCTGGTATTCGTTTTGAGTACATACGCACGGCTTCCAAAGGGTTTTATAGAGAACAAGTATTATCGGGAGGACAAGTAATTTACGATGAAAAAATAAACGACCAACAAAAAAATGGACGCAGTTTAGCTTTAATAGGGCTAGGCAGTGCCTACAAATTAAGCAACGATTTAGAAGTATACGCCAACTTTTCGCAAAATTACCGTTCTATTAATTTTACTGATTTGGCGGTAGTAAATCCTAATTTACTAGTAGACTCTTTACTAAAAGACGAGCGAGGTTATAATGCCGATATGGGCATAAGAGGCAGCTACCAAAACAAAATTAGATTTGATGCCAGCTTGTTTTACCTCCGCTACAAAAACCGCATCGGCACCAGCGAAATTGTTATTCCCGATCCAATTTTAGTGGAAAAACTAACCGCCTTTCGTACCAATATTGGCGATGCACGGGTACTAGGACTCGAAGCTTTTGCAGAAGTAAATATATGCTCCTTTTTTAAGGACGAAGAACAAACGGAAGGTAAGGATTGGTCGTGCAGTATATTTAGTAATGTTAGTTTGATACGAGGAAAATACTTGGCTGGTGAATCTTTTTTTGAGGGCAAAGAAGTAGAGTTGATACCACCATTAACTATAAAAACGGGCGCAACGGTAGGCTATAAAAATTTAAAAGCCGCCTACCAATTTGCACACGTAGCCCAACACTACAGCGATGCCACCAATGCCCTACAAGTTGCCGATGCTACTAGGGGCATTATACCAAGTTACAGCGTTCACGATTTATCGTTTAGTTATACCATTAGCCGTTTTAAATTACAAGCAGGCATTAACAATTTAAGCAATGCCCATTACTTCACTCGCAGGGCAACCTCCTATCCCGGTCCTGGCATTATTCCAGCAGATGGGCGTAGTTTTTATGGGGTGTTTGGAGTGCGGTTTTAGGCAATTGTATAACATGATTAAGTATTAAAGCAGCCAATAATTTCTTTCATAAAAATAGGTAACTAAATTCCTTTTCTGATTACCTCTTTCAATTTAGATTGTTTTAGAAGTAAGTGAATACAAAAAAAACAATCATGAGAATATACTTACTTTTAGTACTACTATTACTGGCCACGCTTACCACGTTTTCCCAAAGCACTATTTGGTTATCATCTATAACAGCAACCGAACAAGATGGACATGTTTTATTGCAGTGGGAAGAAGATCCAAATGTTACTTATTACATTATAGAAAAAGCAAATGATGTGGGTTCTTGGAGTTTTCTCACCTATATTTATACCGAAAATTATTTTTTAGACACCCTCACTTCTTTGGGTAATACTTACGAATATAAAATTTTTAAAAACCTATCTAATTTCACCAATTACCGTCCTCACGCACTCATTCACACTGGTTTTGAAGTTCCTAAAATAACACACCGAGGACAGCTTTTACTTCTGGTAGACGAAACACACGCCGATGATTTATCTTTTGAAATTAACCGTTGGATAGCTGATGCAACAGGCGATGGCTGGACAGTCAGACAAATTAATATTGATCCCAGCTTATCGGTTAAAGAAGTAAAACATTTTATACAACAAGCATACTTTAGCGAACCAGGTTTAGATGCTTTGTTTTTACTAGGACACATCCCTGTACCTTATAGCGGGGAAATTGCGCCTGATGGACATTCTAACCATTTTGGAGCTTGGCCAGCCGATGTTTATTATGCCGAAATGAATGCCGTTTGAACTGATTTTTCGGTTACGACCTCTGGGCAATCTGCTAGAACAACCAATGTACCAAGAGATGGAAAATTTGACAATGAAGCGGTAAGTACGGAAATACAAATAGGACGAGTGGACTTTTACGATATGCCAGCATTTGAAGAATCGGAAGTAGAACTATTAAGAA
>JAHDBT010000324.1 GCA_020630215.1 Bacteroidota bacterium | reverse complement strand
ACACCTCCAATAAATAAAACAAAAAATAACTTATGGGAAATGCACAAAACCCAATGTGGTCTAGTATAGCTGCGTATAAATTAGGAAATTATTTAAACACCACTACTTAATAGCTATAATAATAAAAAATGTACCCAGCCTAACTATAGGGCATAGTACAAAAATAACCTTACATTTTCCACTTCAATCTTTCCTAATATCCTGCGTTCCAAATACTCGCAATAGTACTGTATTACTCCTACTTGCACCTTCTCTATTAGCAAACCTCTTTACGAAAACTTGTAAATTTATTTTCTCCCTATGCCTAAGCTATTCTAAATTATTGTACTTTTAAGGGAAATTTAATTACTTGTATTTACTAAGCACAAAACATGAACAAACATATCACATTAATTATTTTTATACACATTTTATTTTTTAGCATTGCTTGCTCTAATAAGGACAAAAACAAAACAAATAATAGTTCTAGCAACAAAACAAGTGTAAAAAAGGATGCAAAAAAAAGTGCATCCGCAGCGCAACTCAATAAAGCGGCTCAATTAATTGCAGGGGTAAGTGCCACAGATATTGCAGCCGTAAATGCAGCAGCGGTATTTAAAAAAAATTGTGCCTCTTGTCATGGATTAAAGGGTGACATGGCATTAAGTGGCGCGAAAAAATTAACCGAATCAACCGCTTCCCTAGTGGAAAAGGTGGCACAAATTTACCACGGCAAAGGATTGATGATTCCGTATAAAAATGTGTTAAAAGATGCCGAAATTATAGCGGTTGCTAAATATGTGGAGCAGTTGAGATAGTGTTTTATTAGTTTTTAAACAAATTCGATACGAATTATTATATTAACCTATTAAAACTAAAAAATGGATTACCATAACATAGACCTAGAAACGATATTTTTAATACAACCTATTGAAGGTTACTCCCCACAGATTAGTCATTTATTAAGTATGATGAATTATGCACGATTTACCACGCTTAATTCGGTAAAAGGTTTAAGACTGGAACACCTTGATTATTTGCACGATGAAAATAGCAATACGATTGGTGCGTTGTTACAACATGCCGCTGCGGTAGAGCGTATTTATCAGCATCATACTTTTGAAGGGGAAGCGGCCAAGGTTTCTGATGAGGAACACGAAACCCGATGGAAAGCAGCTTTAAATTTAGGCGATGAAGGGCGTAAACACTTAAAAGGCAAAACCTTAGAGGAGTTGGTTGCTCAATTACACGAAGTGCGTAGTATTACCCTTGCCGAATTAAAAAAATGCACGGATGATTGGTTATACGAAGCAACCGACTTTTGGAATGAAAAAAAAGCCAATAATTATTTTAAGTGGTTTCACGTTTACGAAGATGAAATTAATCACCGAGGGCAAATACGTTGGATACGCAGCAGAGCTTTAAAAGCATTTCCTAATACTACAAAAGAGAAGGTGTAGGAATAAATATTATGAAAAAAATATTATTTCTTACCAAATGGTATCCTAATAAAAACGATTTACAACTGGGCATTTTTGTACAAAAACATGCAGCGGCAGTTGCTTTGTATGCAGAGGTAATTGTGCTGCATATTACTTACGATACTGCGCTAAAAAAAGGATGGAAAATTGTAACACAGCGCCATAAAAATTTGATAGAAATAACAATTTACCATCCGCAAAACAAAAATTCCTTACAGGCAGCGTTGCGTTATGTACAAGCACAAAAAAAAGGATGGCAACTTATTAACAGTCAGTTTGGTTTGCCCGATGTGGTGCATGTGCATGTGTTAACTCGTCCTGCATTGCTCGCCTACTATTTAAAAAAACGGCATCAGATTCCCTATTTTATTTCCGAGCATTGGTCGGGATTTTTAACCAAGGCTTTTCAGCAAAAAAATGTTTTGGCAAAATGGCTTAGTCGCTATTTGGCAAAGCAGTCGGTGGGGGTTAGTGCGGTATCTGCCCATTTACAAAAAGCGATGGAAATGGCGGGTATTGCTCCTGTACAGTTTGTAATTCCGAATGTAGTAGAGCGTGCTGCTAGTGCTAGTAATTCTGCTAGTGTTGTTATTTCGTTGCCCAAACTTGCTAGTAATACGGTTCATTTACTTACCGTTGGCGATTTGTATGATGGGGTAAAAAATATTAGTGGCATTATTAAAAGTGTGCATCATATTGTTGCTACGCATCCGCAAAAATTATTTCAACTGCATATTATTGGCGGTGGGGAAGATGCAGCGATGCTAAAAAAAATGGCTGCTGATTTAGGGATTTTAAATACCTCGGTTATTTTTTATGGCCGCCAGTCGAATGCCTTTGTATTGGCGTTTATGCAGCAAATTCATTTTTTAATTATTAATAGTCATTACGAAACTTTTTCGATGGTAGCGGCAGAATCCATACTAGCAGGCAAGCCGGTTATTGCAACTAAATGTGGTGGGCCAGAACAGTTTGTAAATGACGTAACAGGTATTTTAATTGCTCCAGATAATTCTAGTGAATTAGAAAGGGCTATTTTGAAAATGCTTGCTAATTACCCCACTTATGATGCACAAAAATTAAAGGATACGGTAAAAAATAGGTTTAGCAAGGCGGCGGTTGGAGAGGCGTTTATGGGGTTTTATGGGGGGTATAAGTAGAAAGACCTTACAAGCGCCCCCTCATTTTTTGTTCCCATTGCCAAGCAGTATACATCATATCGTCAATATCTCGTTCGGGTTCCCAATTGAGTAGGTTTTTGGCTTTTTCGTTGTTGGCATATATTTTTTCGACATCACCAGGGCGGCGGTCGCCAATTTCGTAGTTTAGTTTTTGCCCGCTTATTTTCTCGAAGGCTCTAATGGCTTCTAGTACGGTAACGCCCTCTCCTAGTCCTAGGTTAAAAACTTCGCAATTACCTTTGTTTTTTTGAGCAATTAAATATTGCAATGCTTTGGTGTGTGCATTGGCAATATCCATTACGTGTACATAATCTCTAATACAGCTGCCGTCGCGGGTATTGTAATCGCTGCCGTAAACTTTCATTTGCGAACGCAATCCAATGGCAGTTTGGGTAATAATGGGTACTAGGTTTTGCGGTTTTTCTTGTACTTCTCCAATATGCCCCGTTTCGTGTGCTCCTACGGGGTTAAAATAGCGCAATAATATATTGGTATTTTTTTGTAGTTTTGCGTACGCTTGTATCATTTCCTCGCCAATTTGTTTGGTGTGTGCGTAGGGCGATTCGGGTGTTTGCCAAGGGGTAGCTTCGGTAACGGGCAATTGTTTGGCATTGCCATATACCGAACAGGAAGAAGAAAACACAAAATAAGGGATTTCAAAACGGTCTACGCAATCTAATAAATTTAGGAGCGAGTTGAGGTTGTTTTGGTAATAAGCAAGCGGTTCGTTTACCGATTCGGGTACCGATTTATAAGCGGCAAAATGGATGATGCCTTTTATATCGGGATTTTCCTCAAAGACCAAACGGGTATCTTGTGCATTGCATAGGTTAACTTTATAGTGAGGTATTTTTTTGTTGGTAATAGCTTCTACTCCAGCTAAAATATCGGCTTTAGAGCGAGAGTTATCGTCTACACAAATTACCTCAAAATTGTTTTCTATTAAATCCACGATGGTGTGCACGCCTATATAGCCGCAGCCACCAGTTACTAAAACTTTCATAGTATAAGATTGTTTCTACCTATTATTTTAGAGCAGAGATGCTTGCTTTCGGGGTGCCAAATTTTCCAGAAGCTAATAATTTTTCAATACCTGTTTCTAAGCTAATTAAAGGTTCGCTTAATACTTCATTCATACGGCTAAGGTTGGGTAACCTACGTCGCATATCTCCTTCCTTTAATGGCGGACAGTGTACTATTTTAGAATCGGAATTGGTAATTTTAATAATAATTTCGGCTAATTGCAAGATGCTTGTTTCTACATCGCTGCCAACATTCATTACATCGTTAATGTATAAATTATCGTAGAACGCTTTGGTTGTTGCTTCAATATTATCATCAATATAACAAAAGGTGCGGCTTTGGCTGCCATCGCCATTTACGGTAATATCTTTTCCTTTTAAAGCGGCTTCTAAAAATTTAGATACCACAAAATCGGTACTTTGTTTAGGGCCATAGGTATTAAAAAAGCGGAAAATGGTATACTCTAATCCATACTCTTTATGGTAGGAGGTACAAAAGGCTTCTCCTAGGTTTTTAACAACGGCATAAGGTAAGCGAGAGTTTAAAGGTGTACTTATTTCATCTTGCGGATAGCTAATCGACTCGCCGTATACTTCGGAGGAAGAAGCATAAAATACCCGTTTTACGCCTGTATTTTTGGAGAGGTTTAAAATGTTTTTAATTCCTTCTACATCATCCAATACTTTTACTGGATTTTTTAAGGTACGTGCTACGCCAACAACAGCGGCATAATGAAATACATAGTCGAAATGATGAGAAAACATGATGGCGGCAATATCGGCATAATTGTTTACATCACATTTAATAAATTTCCAATTGGAGGGGGTTTCTTCTGGTAATTTATCAGGGGAACCGGTTAAAAAATTATCTACAATTACCACATAATTTTGAGGGTCTTGTATTAATTTATCTACTAAAGAGCTGGCAATAAAACCTGCTCCGCCTGTTACTAATATTCGTCTCATAGTTTATTTATAAAAAATAAGTATTGTTATGTTGGTTGCACATAGCAATAAATTGGGTGTAGTTATTGAAAAAATAAAATTGATTTCAGTTAGGATTTTATTCCTCCTGAAATCAATTTTAAATATAGATGAGCAACAGCAATAAGCCGTTGCATGGTAGCAAACAAAAAGCTACTCTTCTACCAAATTCACTAAATATTGGCCATAGCCACTTTTAAGTAAAGGTTCTGCTAGTACGAGTAATTCCTCTTTATTAATAAAACCTTGGCGGTAAGCAACCTCCTCTATACAACCAATTTTAAGCCCCTGTCGTTGTTCAATTACTTGCACAAATTGCGAAGCTTGGGTTAGCGAATCAAAAGTGCCTGTATCGAGCCATGCGGTGCCTCTACTTAGCACATTTACTTTTAGGCGGCCTTGTCGTAGGTACTCTCTATTTACATCTGTAATTTCGTATTCGCCTCTAGCACTAGGCTTTAAGTTTTTGGCTATATCAACTACATCGTTATCGTAAAAATACAAACCTGGAACGGCATAATTTGATTTAGGATTTAAAGGTTTTTCTTCAATAGAAAGCGCCTTATAATCTTCGTCAAACTCTACAACCCCGTAGCGTTCGGGGTCAGAGACAGGATAGGCAAAAACAACACCGCCTTCTACCTTTCTAAGCTCGTCCATTTGCAGTCCAAAACGAGAGCCATAAAATATATTATCGCCTAGTACTAATGCAGCACCCTCATCGCCAATAAACTCCTCTCCTAGCACAAATGCTTGTGCTAAACCATTGGGTTCATGCTGCGCAATGTATTCAAATCTACAACCAAACTTTTTACCATCGCCTAATAATTGCTCAAACAATGGTAAATGTAAGGGGGTAGAAATGATTAAAATTTCACGGATACCTGCTAACATTAAAGTTGATAAAGGATAGTATATCATCGGTTTATCATAAATAGGCATCATTTGTTTACTCATGGCATAAGTAATAGGAAACAATCGTGTTCCCATACCGCCAGCTAATATTATTCCTTTCATAAGTTTAAAAATTTCAACAAAGATAATGATTATTCTATTAGTAACATCTTTGTAAAGTAGGTATTTCATTTAAGAGGTAGCACAACATTTAGTAGCTGCATAAAATAATTGCTGTTACTTGTTGCCGCAATTTGGCATTTAATCAGGAATAAAAAAAATCTTGTTAAAAATAATTTGCCAAAATCTTACAAATAGAAATAAACTACCAAAGTGCATTTATCATAATAATCTGATTTTTGTTCCTTAAAACAAAAATTTCAAATCTTTAAAATAAGCTCCTCCTCCCCTGTAAATACTAGGGTTTTGCCCTTTTTTAACATTTCAAAGTGATAGTCAAGATTTGTTTCTTGTTATAGTTTGGCATAGTGCTTGCCATTATGATAGTGCTTTCATGAACGCAAACCATTTCAAATTCTTTCAAATTAAGTAAACCCCCTATTTTTCAGCTTATTACAGTTGCTTTTTTGCAAAGGTATTTTTTTTCACAAACTACGCTTATTAAACTTCCATAATAATAGGCTATCAAATACGCTATGCAAAAAGTCACAGAATTATCAATTTTAGAAAACATTAATTAAAAAAACTTATATGATTTACCGATTGACTCTAAAAAATACGGAGGATACCGTACTAGTATCGGGGGATGTGTACGATATTATCATGAATAACGAGTACTTTAAATCCATTGATTTTGTAAAGAATTTGCGCCTGCATTCTTACGGATATGCTTTTTTCCAAAAAAACTATCCAAAGCCAAATGGCGGCTATAAAAACGTTACAATTTATTTGCACCGATATATTGCAGAAAATTTTGTAGACAAGCCAGAATCGAAAAAGCGCATGTTGGTTACCTTCAAAAATGGTAGTCGTTTAGATTGTAGAACAGACAATATTGTTTGGGCTTCCTCTTCTCAGATTATTCGTAACATCTCTACCGTAATGAATACCTCTACGGGCTACAGAGGCGTATCTAAAGCAAACAAAAAGTTTAGAGCCGCCATTTTTAGAGGTAAAACCCGCTACGATTTAGGCGGTTTTGATACCCCTGAAGAAGCAGCCTGGATTTACAACCAAAAATCTATTGAATGGTTTGGAGAAACGAAAAGCTTAAACAAAATTCCACCAGAAAAATTAGTGGAAATTGAAGCTAAGTATAAAAACAAAAGTATTTAATTTTTTAGTTTTATTTAATTCCATGATCTCTTAAAACAGTAAACTGCTTACTTAATCTGTCTATTTTTTTTTTAGTATTAATAAAAGCGATAAATAGTTTGGAGCAGTAAAAAATAAAATACATTTTTCTTATAACAACACTGGTAAGGTACTTAGTACTTTACTGCTGTTGTTATTTTTTTTGTATTGCCTAGTACACTATAACACTAACTACAAGCACTCTCCTTCCAAGGTTTCTATCCATGCTTTAATTAGTTGCACCCCTTCGTCGTGAATGACCGACCTAGCCAATTCTGGCATTGCCACATCAATTTCGGAGGAGTTCATGCGGTGCACCATAATCGACTCATCAGGATTACCTGGCACAATGCCGTAATCGTATCCTCCCGAGCCGTCGCCTGCTGATACAGGCGGTTTGCAAATTCCCAATGCGGTAGGGTTTTCTTCAAAGGAATATAAAAACAAACCTGTATTGTTTGCGGGTCCATTAGGATTGTGGCAATGTGCACAATTAATGTCTAAATAGGCTCTAGCTCTATCATTTAAACTACCCGTACTCGGGTCGTTCCACACTGGCACTTTTGGCGCATCTGCACTAGCAGGTCCTCCGCTAAGGTAACCCATTGCTTTCCATTTATCTAGTTGATTCATCATTCCATCTGCATAAGGATACGCTTTATTTAAATTGCGAATTTTTGGTCCAATAGGATGCAGTACTTCGTCAATATTGTGGCACCCTTTACATTCGTTTTTGTTAGGAATGAGGTAATTGGTTTGTTTAGCTTGTCCATCATAATGTATCCATTCTACATCAATTTGTTTCCCTGTTACCTTAAAAATGGCTTCCGTTTGTGCCTCGTTCCAATGGTAAGAATAAGGCTCCCATTTATTGGTATGCCGAACAAGTAAACGAGTTTCTAAAATTCGTCGCCCCGATTCGGGATTGCTTAAATCGTGTACAAAGGCAAACGTTTTAATAATAACCGTTCCTACCGGAAAATCAACAACTGCCTTGTCGTCATAAGTTGCGCTCACGCCTTCAGGCATGTAAATAAAGCGTGTTTTTTGGGCATAATCCGAAAAAAGTGGCGTGTTTAAGTCATAGGGCAATACGCCATTATTAGGGCTTAAATCGGCAATATTTCCTGTAAAAAACTGGTAGTCGGCTAAGTTATCGTAAGGTAAATTTGTTAGTTCTATATTGGGTTTATTGGCATCAATATCGTCTTTTTTAGTACAAGCCCATTGTAGCAACAAACCCATAACTAACAAAAGAGAAGCGGCAATATTAATCGTATATTTCTTAAACATTTTAAATAATGGCTTTCGAAAAGTGAAATAATAATTTTGTATTCTACTGGGGAAATTATTATTCAGTAAATAATAAAAATGGACCTACTTGTACTAGTGACTCAAAACCTAAGTTCTTGATAACCCAAGCCTTGTCTTTTTTTCCTG
>JAHDBT010000323.1:2113-8311 GCA_020630215.1 Bacteroidota bacterium | reverse complement strand
GGGGCTGCGAAGTATTTACCATCACTACTTCCAATTTACAAGAAGGATGGGATGGCACTTTTAACGGAATAGATGAAGAAATTGGCACCTATGTTTATTACGCTTACATTATTTTTAATGATGACACAACAGAATTTGTTAAAGGAAATGTTACTCTTGTAAAATAAACAAAGTATATTTGCCATTATGTACAAAACCAAAATGCCAGAACTGTAATTATAGTTCTGGCATTTTTCATAAAATCATACCTCATATCCTCTAAAAACCTAATGCATGTTATAAAAAATCATTTGAAAATTATAACATTCAATATACACTCCTAAAAAATAAGCGGCTAACTACAGAAAAAACATACAACCTCATTTCCCATAATCAATTTTACTAGCTACAATTTCAAAAAAAACAAACTATCATATAACTCGTGGTAGTAATTTTATTAAATCCTAGCATAAATCAAATAAAATGGAATCTTTGTTTATACGCAAAGCTACACTCATCTTACTTTTAATAATTGCACCTTTTATCCACTCTACAGCCTGCGATGATTCTAGCAACCTCGCAATTGATGAGCTTCTAGCTCCTACCACAAGCATTATCAACAGCAATAATGCTACAGGTACACTAGGAGGAGGAGGAACAGAAATCGTGCAAATCTGTATGCTAATCGACCATACCTTTCTCGGCGATTTAAACATCACCCTTACCTCCCCATCAGGAACCATAGTTGTACTAAGCGATAGCAATGCTGGTGCCGATGAAGACTATGGAGATGTAGGTGGTAATATGGAGATGTGTTTTACCCCCAATGGTAGCAACGGAAGTATTATTAACTATAACGGTGGTGATACTGGCAACTGGATTCCAGAAGGCAACCTGAGCGATTTTGATGGAGAAACTCCAAACGGAGACTGGACCGTAACGATAGCAGATAATGGTGACGGTGATATAGGAACCCTTGTTTCTTGGAGCATCGGTTTTTCTACTGGCGATTGTTTTGTTGATGCCTGTGCAGCCGTAAGTGTTGGTACAATTACAGGCAGCGACATTGTTTTATGCGAAGGAGAATCTGTTAGCATTACCTCTCTTGGCGACTACGTACTCCCTCCTCCTGTAAATGGCGAAACAGCAGAACTGATGTATGCTATATATGATTGTCCTCCTGATCTTACAAATCACCCTAATATTACAAGCGACCCCTGTTACACAGGTTCACTTTGGACAGGCGAAAATTTCGACCCTTCTAATGCGGGAGCTTATGCAACTAATAATGGTGGCATTCCTGCTGCTTTTGGCATTACAAGTGCTAACAATGTCCTCTGGTTTTTACCTGTAACCGCTGATGACGGCGACGATAATGGTGACCCTAACGATGTAATTGCAATTGATAATAATGGTGATAATTGTTTTGATGTAGGCACTCCCATATCTGTTACCTATACCCCAACTGTAGCGGCCAGTTTTACCCAAAATTGTGATCCTTCCACTTTTACAGGCCAAGTAACCATAACTGTTGCTAGTACTGGCAGTTCATTTGCCATCAACAATATAGGTCAAGGTACAATAAGCACCACAAATGTTGCTGGCGGTGGCACCTTCGATATCACAGGCTTATCCGATGGAACGTTTGAATTTGAACTATCCGATGGGAATTGCCCTGTTACTTTTACAGGCGATTTTGATTGTGGTGATGATGCCTGCTTAATTGATGCCGCAATTACAACTGTTACACCTCCTGCATCCGATTTTCCTAATAATCAATACCCTCCTAATACTACTGTAGTGTTTTGTGTAGAGATTAATCAGTTTAACCAAACCAATGTAAATTATTTACACGGTATTGTACCCATTTTAGGCGCAGGATGGGATGCTATGAGTATTATTAATATAACGGATCCTGCTGTTGCTGCACCTTACGAACCGAGTTCACAATGGACATGGTTTCCTGGCAATACGGTAGGCTACAACGATATTGCAAATCCAGGCAATCCTGATTTGTTTCAAATTCCAGAAGCAGGATGGTGGTTTCAAAGTACCAATTCGGGTTTTTACAACTCAACAAATATTAGCACACTAGACCCTGATGATAGTTTTGGAGATGGATGTACACCAACCCCATCTCCTTGTAATCCTTTTATTAATAGTGAAACTGAATGTAACAATGCCTTTGGAATATGGACAGAAGGCATAGGAGGTTGCAACTGCATAAATTCTCTTGACTTCTACTATGGCCAAGATCAATGTGAGTTTATTGGAGGAACTTGGGACCCAAATGCATTTGATATCGACTGTGGCGGTTGTACCTTCGATGGTGGAGCAACTTATGACCCATTTATTGGCTGCCAATCTTGTGAAAATGACGGAGGTTCATGGGACGCTGGTGCATTGGGAGGTAATGGAGCTTGTTTCTTTGGCTGCCTTGGAGATCCTATAAATGGAAACAACTTTACTTGGAATGCTTGTTTTGAAGTAACCACAAACGATATACTTACTTGTTCCCATGATGAAGATCTCTCCGTATCTGTAGCAACGTATGGTGATGGCGAAACTGGTTCATGGTGGAATGCAGGTTGTACAGTAGATGACCCCATCCCTGGCCCAGCCGAAACCCTCTGTTGCATACCTGCCCCAAATGCCTCTAGCCCACTAATCTTCTGCGAAGACGAAGACATTATCTTAACAGCAACAGGCATCAGCGCAGGTACACTCAACTGGTTCGACGATGCACTAGCGGGAAATATTGTAGGAGTAAGTGCAGCCCTAAACCTAGGCACTTTCCTACCTGGCACTTACACGTATTGGGTGGAAGAAAACGACAATGGCTGTTTAAGTCACAATCGTACACAAGTAGATATTACCGTCAATCCATTACCTACTTTAAGTATTGTAAGTGGAGATGTAACCATATGCGAAGGAGGTTTAGTATCGTTGGAAGTAAGTACAGATGTAGGTTCTACCTTATTATGGACTCCTGGGGGAAGCACCAGTCCCACTTTTTCCGATAGTCCTTTAACTACTACCACCTACAACGTTGCTGCTACAAATGGATGTAACACAGTAGAAACAGATATTAAAGTAACAGTAAGCACCTCCTTCACCCTAACACCACAAGCTACCGAAGCCGACTGTTTAAATAATGATGGCGATATTGATTTAATGCCCGTAGGCGGAACAAGTCCGTACAATTATAATTGGGAAGAAACCACCACTACCGCAACAGGCAGCGGAACAGGAACGAGCATTACCACCCTTCCAGCAGGCACTTATGATATAACCGTTACCGATGATGCTGGCTGCTCTACCACTACACAAGCAAGTATCAATCCTCCACTTCCTATTACCGCTAATATCACCCTAGACGATAACCCAACTTGTACAGGAGGCGACGGAACTGCAACAGCAAGCAGCCCCGAAATAATAGGTACACCAACCTACGCTTGGTCTAATAGCGATAATACGGCACAAGCAACAGGATTAAGCGCAGGCACCACATACACGGTAACCATTACCGATGCCAACGACTGTACTGCTACCGCCGATTTCACCCCTAACGCACCTCCCGAAATTTCTGCTACTGCAACACCCGTTTCCGATCCTTCGTGTGCAGGAGATGATGGCGAAGCAACCGTTACCAGTGATGGCATGGCTCCTTTTATGTATAACTGGTCTAGCGGAAGCAGCAACCAAAATGCAACAGGACTAACCGAAAGTGTTGCTTACCAAGTTACCGTAACCGACGACAATGGCTGTAGCGCAACTTCCGAAGTTACCCTAGATGCACCCTTAACGATTACAGCTGTAATTGCAGTAGACAATATACCATCTTGTTCTAATGATGATGGCGAACTAACCGCTTCAAGCGATGGGGCAACACCGTTAAATTTTGCTTGGTCTAATAGCGATAATACGGCTACCATTACGGGTTTACCTGGCGCAACTTATACCGTAACTATTACTGATAATAATAGCTGCACCCAAACTGCTGAAGCAACGATAACAGCTCCGACTCCTATTACCGCCATCATTGCAAGTACCATGGAGCCCTCCTGTGCTGATGGCAATGGCGAAGCTACTGCCGATTGTCCCGACTGTACAGGAACACCAATGTATAATTGGTCTAGTGGCGATAATACGGCTACTACAACAGGACTAAGTGCTGAGACAACTTACACTGTAACCATTACCGACACTAGCGGTTGTTCTGCCACAAACGAGGTTAATCTTAAACTTCCAGAACCTATCAATGCTACTGCTGCTATTACAACCGAACCATCCTGTTTAAATAATGATGGCGAAATTATGGCTAGTAGCGATGGCACGGCTCCCCTAACTTATGCATGGTCTAACAGCGATAATACGGCAACAATAACTGGACTTGGTGCAGGTACTTACACCGTAACCGTTACCGATGCCAACGACTGTACTGCTACCGATGAGGTAAGTATTAGTTCTCCTAATGCGGTTACGCTAAACATCAATGGCTTAGTCGATCCCTCTTGTATGGGAGGTGACGGAGAAGCGGTTGCCGATTGTCCAGATTGTACTGGCACACCTATGTATACTTGGTCAGATGGATTGCCTAGCACCGCATCCCAAAACACCCTAGATGGTGATTACACCTACACCGTAACCGTAACCGATGCCAATAACTGTTCGGCTACTAACGAAGTCAACCTAAAAGACCCAGGCGATATCACGGTATCTGCCTTCCAATCTATAAACCCAACTTGTATAGGTAGTGATGGAGCGGCCATCGCCGAAAGTTTAGATGGCATTACACCACTTTCTTACAACTGGTCTAATGGCGATAATACCGCACAAGCAACAGGCTTGGATGAGCTTACACCATACCAAGTGACCGTAACCGATGACGCAGGATGTACAGGTACTGCCGAAGTAATCCTTACTGCTCCTTTAGCCATCACAGGAACCGCTACTCCTACCGATTCGGGATGCGGGGGTTCTGATTCAGGGATAATTGATGTGACGGTAACCAATGGCACTTCTCCTTATAATTTTAATTGGGAAGAAACTACTACTACCACAACAGGTTCTGGCACAGGCACTTCTATTACTGACCTCGCCCCTGGTGATTACAGCGTTACTGTTACCGATGATATTGGTTGTTTTATAATCGTAACGGCAACTATTGGTGGTAGTGCAGCATTGCTATTAAATCCAGATCCTACGGATGCAACTTGTAGTATAGATGGTGCTATTGATTTAATGCCTACAGGAGGCACAAGTCCATTCGGTTACAACTGGGAAGAAACCACTACTACTGCAACAGGCAGTGGAACAGGCACTAGCATTACCACCCTTCCAGCAGGCACTTATGATATAACCGTTACCGATGATGCTGGCTGCTCTACCACTACACAAGCAAGTATCAATCCTCCACTTCCTATTACCGCTAATATCACCCTAGACGATAACCCAACTTGTACAGGAGGCGACGGAACTGCAACAGCAAGCAGCCCCGAAATAATAGGTACACCAACCTACGCTTGGTCTAATAGCGATAATACGGCACAAGCAACAGGATTAAGCGCAGGCACCACATACACGGTAACCATTACCGATGCCAACGACTGTACTGCTACCGCCGATTTCACCCCTAACGCACCTCCCGAAATTTCTGCTACTGCAACACCCGTTTCCGATCCTTCGTGTGCAGGAGATGATGGCGAAGCAACCGTTACCAGTGATGGCATGGCTCCTTTTATGTATAACTGGTCTAGCGGAAGCAGCAACCAAAATGCAACAGGACTAACCGAAAGTGTTGCTTACCAAGTTACCGTAACCGACGACAATGGCTGTAGCGCAACTTCCGAAGTTACCCTAGATGCACCCTTAACGATTACAGCTGTAATTGCAGTAGACAATATACCATCTTGTTCTAATGATGATGGCGAACTAACCGCTTCAAGCGATGGGGCAACGCCTTTAAATTTTGCTTGGTCTAATAGCGATAATACAGCTACCATTACGGGTTTACCTGGCGCAACTTATACTGTAACTATTACGGATGATAATAGCTGTACTCAAACTGCCGAAGCAACCATCACCGCACCTGCATCCATTACTGCTACCATCGTCAACACAGAAGAACCCTCTTGTGCCGATGGCAATGGCGAAGCGACTGCCGATTGCCCCGACTGTACAGGAACACCAATGTATAACTGGTCTAGTGGCGATAAT
>JAHDBT010000323.1:0-2013 GCA_020630215.1 Bacteroidota bacterium | reverse complement strand
CGATTGCCCCGACTGTACAGGAACACCAATGTATAACTGGTCTAGTGGCGATAATACGGCTACTACAACAGGACTAAGTGCAGATGTAATTTACACCGTAACCGTAACCGATACCAATGGTTGTGTAGCAACAAACGAAGTAGAACTTAAACTTCCTGAACCTATCAATGCTACTGCCGCAATTGTTACACAGCCCTCTTGTTTAAATAACGATGGCGAAATTATGGCGAGTAGCGATGGTACTACTCCCCTAACCTATGCTTGGTCTAACAGCGATAATACGGCTACAATAACTGGACTTGGCGCGGGTACTTACACCGTAACCGTAACCGATGCCAACGACTGTACTGATACAGACGAAGTAACCATTAGTTCTCCTAATGCGGTTACGCTAAACATCAATGGCTTAGTCGAACCTTCTTGTATGGGAGGCGATGGAGAAGCCGTTGCCGATTGTCCAGACTGTACAGGCACACCCACCTATACTTGGTCGGATGGACTAGCAAGTACTGCCTCCCAAAATACGTTGGATGGCGATTATACTTATACCGTAACCGTAACCGATGCCAATAATTGCTCGGCTACTAACGAAGTAAATTTAAAAGATCCAGGCGATATCACGGTATCTGCCTTCCAATCTATAAACCCAACTTGTATAGGTAGTGATGGAGCGGCCATCGCCGAAAGTTTAGATGGCATTACACCACTTTCTTACAACTGGTCTAATGGCGATAATACCGCACAAGCAACAGGCTTGGATGAGCTAATCCCTTACCAAGTTACCGTAACCGATGCAGCAGGATGTACAGGTACTGCCGAAGTAAGCTTAACTGCCCCTTTAGCTATTACCGGTTCTGCCATTCCTACCGATTCAGGATGTAGTGGCTCTGATTCGGGGATGATTGATGTTACTGTTAGTAATGGAACTGCTCCTTATACCTTTAATTGGGAAGAAACCAACACCAGCACAACTGATACTGGCACAGGTACTTCTCTTACCAATCTGGCTCCTGGTGATTATAGTATAACCATAACCGACGATATTGGCTGTTTTATAATCATAACGGAAAGTATTGGCGGA
This sequence comes from Bacteroidota bacterium, assembly GCA_020630215.1. Taxonomy (GTDB): domain Bacteria; phylum Bacteroidota; class Bacteroidia; order Chitinophagales; family UBA2359; genus JAHDBT01. Next base: position 932 of record JAHDBT010000323.1, on the reverse strand, counting down.
AGTGCCGCAATTGTACTAACACCAACTCCTAGTGATGCAAACTGCGAAGGAGCAAGTACAGGTTCTATTGACTTAGAAGTAACTGGCGGTACTGGCACACTCAACTATATTTGGGATGGGGGTTTACCCGCTCAAGAAGATCACACAGGTACAGTAGGCGCAGGCATTTATAATGTAACCGTAACAGATGTAAATAGTTGTAGCCAAACTGCTACTGTTACGATTGATGAACCCGCAGCCATCACTATTGCAGATGACACAATTAATGATGCAAGCTGTGGACAAGATGATGGAGATGCAAGTATTACCGCCTCTGGTGGAGCTGGCGGATTTACTTACCTGTGGAGTCATGATGCTGCTGTAACAACTAATAGTGCAATAGACCTCAGTGCTGGAAATTACACCGTAACTGTTACCGATTCCAATACTTGTACTAATACCCATAGCCTTACCATAAGTGATGCCAATGGTCCTAGTATTACACTAGATGGTTTTACAGATGCAACTTGCGAACAAACCAATGGTACTGCCGATGTAAGTGCAACAGGAGGAACAGGTACACTAACTTATACCTGGAGTCATGACGTAACACTTACCACAGCAAGTGTTACAAGTTTAGCAACAGGCAATTACACTGTAACGGTAGAAGATGCGAACAATTGTCAAGATGTACTCAACATTCCTATTGGCGATTCTGCATTACCAACTTTACAATTAGTCACATCTGCTGATGCCGCTTGTGGGCAAGATATAGGTAGTATTGAATTATTAGGTTCAGGAGGCACAGGTACACTTACCTACACTTGGAGTCACGATGCAACACTTAATGCGCCTAATGCTACTATGCTAGGTGCTAACACTTACGACATAACAGTTTCTGATGAGAACAGTTGTGAAGCAACCATAAGCATTACCATAGGCAGTTCCAACGG
>JAHDBT010000322.1:1632-8315 GCA_020630215.1 Bacteroidota bacterium | reverse complement strand
TTTATTTTTTTCATTTCACTTAGGTACGCAAAACGTTACAATCAGAGAATTTAAAATTTTTGATATGCTAACGACTTAGGATTTTTGATTCCTAATTTTTTACCTACTAACGTTAGCATAGCATCCAAAAAATCCATACATCTGGGTCATCCAAATTCAGACATTTTGATTCCTGATTTTATATGCTAACGAATTAGGAATTTTGATTCTTGATTTATCAACTCTCCTCTAGCAACCAAACTCCTAACGACGTTTAATTTCTGTTACTTTTTCTAGCAGCCATTCTTTATCGTTCATGGGCGATGTATTATTAATTTCTTCTTTCAGCTTATTAACGTCTGTTTCGTAACTAAGTTTTGCACGATAGGTTTTTTCCACAAACTTAATAAAATTGCTGTAAGTAGTTTGGTGATGTGCTGGCAGTACATCTTTACGCCTCAAATATACTCTAAAAGCATGAATCATGGCTAATAAAGCTTCATATTCTTGCAGTTCGTAATAGGTTTGAATTAGTAAAATTTTATGTTCAATATAGTTGTAAAAATCTTGCAGTTCAAATGCTAGTAAATGGTCGAGGGTTTGTTGGTACTCTTTCCGGTAAAAGTTAAGTGTTGCCAAACAATACCCAACCATGCTTTCTTGGTGTTCTTTCGGAATTTTATTTTGATAGCTAACAATAAAATTATCTGCCCAATCTAATTCTCCTAGGCGAACAGCTGCTCGCACAATATTTCGAAAATGAATATAGGGAGCTATCATGCCATTATATATTAGCACTTTAGATTGCAGCATTTCTTTGTATAGCTCAAATATTTCTCTTAAAAAAGAAGCGCTTCCATTTTTTAACTGCCGATTGCAATGATTGTACATCGCCGTATAAATTTGCCGCAGTTCATCTCTAGGGAAAACATTGTTGTGCTTCGTTAATAATGTTTTCAATTTCGGATAATGCACCTCATCGGCTTGGTTTTGCAACATTAAAAACATGCGATGGTAAATGGTAATTGCAGGCACAGCTTCAAAATCGGTTTGTTCTACATAATCTAAAATTTCGCTTAGTAAGTGCACATCCAGCTTTTCTTCCGAAAGGCTTTGCCGATTTAAAATAACACAGCAATAACGCAACTTATTGGCTAAGTAGTAATTATCTAAATTATTAACTACCTTATTTAGATTATCCTCTCTTGCACGTCCGTAAGACGAAATCATGTATTCTCGATGCAGTTCTTCCAACTTGTATTGGTGGTAATAGTAACTTACATCCTTGTGTTTTCGCTTTAATTGTGCTCTTTGCGTTTTTCCTAATTGCGCCAAAGTATACTTCTCGATATTTTTATTTCGCAGTCCTTCAATTAAATATCGCTCCTGTGCTGGTAAATTTGCATTCAATGTTTCTTGAATAAAGTATTTTTCTAGTATCTTAGAGAGTTCCGTCATTAAATTGCGAAATTTTTGGTCTTGATACTTTTCTTTTCCAAAAACATGCTGATATGCAAATTCTTTATTTATTTTTGACTTAACAAACCTAGGATAATGCTTTTTTACAAACTCCCACAACTGTATTACCTTATCATGTTTGTTAAAATAAGGCGAATGCACCATTTCGTCCAAGCATTTTAGTTCTTTTTTATCAAAGGTTTTTAAAATTTCTATGAGTTTACTTTTTTCCATTTTTTCATTATAAATTGGGAAACAGCTAAAAGTCCATTTTCCATCACATAAAATTGGTTTCCAAGGACTTAAAAAAACAAATAATTAAAATTTAACCTGAAAAAAAGCTCGTTTTTTCATTATAAATGCCTAAAAATGTGCTTTTTCCATTAAAACAAGTGTACTATATTTGTTGTATCAAAGGCAGTAAAGTAATAAAGCTTTTATAATACTACATGAAAACCCTAATGAAGGTTTCTTACTTTACTACCATTTGTTTGATAAACCCTAATAGCAGAATAGATATATCATTCTGGCTTTATACCCGCAAATATAGAAACAAAACAGCTTGCTTGGCAATTTGTGGCACAGAAATATATCAAAACATTATGCTCATGAAACCCCAGATAACCATTATATTGTTAACATTGCTACTTATTAGTGTGGCTGCTTTTTCGCAAAGCACCGCTTATAATAATGAATGGATTAATCATAACCAAAATTATTTTAAAATAAAAGTACACGAAAACAAATTGCATCGTATTAACTACAATGCATTAGTAGCAAGTGAGTTACCTTTACATGCCGATGGTTTTCAGTTATATAAAAATGGACAACAAGTACCTATACATGTAAGTACGGATGGCATTTTAGGCAACAATGATTATATTGAATTTTATGGGCAAAAAAATGATGGCCAGCTAGACCAACAATTGTATGAAAATGATGCTTGGATGTTGCATACTTATAAAAGTATGTTTACAGATACCGCCAGCTATTATTTAACATCCAATATTGCAATGCTAAACTTGCGTTATAACCATATAAACAATACCCTAGGTGGCACTTTACCGCCCGCAGAAACACATTTTGTGCACGAAACAAATATTGTTTTTGATGAGTACTGTAGCCCAGGTGCTCCTTTTAAATCAGGAATTAATTTTGATGCACAGGATTCAAACATAGATACGTTAAACTATTACTTTGCCGATTATAGCGAAAATGAAGGCTTTATTAGCGATTTATTTTACAGTTCTAATGGCTCACAAGAAACATTTACTTATACCATTGAAACCCCTGCTATTTATACAGGTGCTGACGCAACAACACCGAGCTTAGAAAGTTTGGTTATTGGCCGCAGTTACAACCCTACTGTTCCTAATAACCATCATGTTAGTTTAACAATAAATAATAACGAGTACTTCAATGAAGTATTCTCTAATTACGACCGCATACTTCTTAATAATAGTCTCAATTTGACTGATCTTAGTTCGCCAACGACGGAATTACACTACACCGCTATAGGCGACCTATCCAATCACGACTCTCAGGCTGTTTCTTACGCAAAACTGTCGTATCCTCACGGTTACGATTTTGAAAATACCGCTTCATTTGTTTTTAGCGTAGGAAACAATACTGACAAGTATTTTGAGGCAACCAACTTTAATGGGGGCTTGTCCCCCATTTTGTACGACCTTACGCACAATTTGCGCTTAATGCCGCAACTAGCAAGCGATGGGGAAACGTACCGATTTTTCCTTCCACAAGTACCCGGCAGCACGGCAACAAACCGTCGGTTGGTTTTAAGCAGCACTACTGCAAGCGGAAGCATTACTTATATCAATAACGAAAACATACATCCTATAAACTTTACCAATTTTAGCAATGCTGCTAACCAAGGTGATTACATTATTATTAGTCATCCACGATTAAGAAATAATGAAGGTGACCCTGTTCAACAATATGCCGATTATCGGGCAGATAGTTTAGGTGGGCAGCATAATGTAGTGCTAGTAGATGTGGAAGAATTATACGAGCAGTTTGCTTATGGTATTCCACAACATCCTATTAGTATCCGCAATTTTATTAATTATGCGGTTGATAATTGGGAGCTTGACCCCAACTACCTCCTTTTAATAGGAAAATCAGTAATGGGACATCGTACTTATCTCGATTCCTTAGCTTACACAGAATGCCTAGTACCTACTTGGGGACACAAAGGCTCCGACAATTTATTAGCTGTTGATAGTGTTGGCGCATATATTCCACAATTGGCAGTAGGACGTATACCTGCTACAAATGCAACAGAAGTTCATAACTACTTCAAAAAGATACAACATTACGAAGCCGCACAAAAAAGCTGTAGCTACGAAGATAAAGCATGGATGAAAAAATCGGTACAAATTTTTGAAGCCAATTTTGCGGAGAGCTACGATGAAATGGTAGTAATGAACAACGATAACGAAGCCCTGTTTACAGAAGGCGCATTTGGTGGAACAAGTTCGACTTACAGCGGCATATTTGTAACAAGCATTCCGCAGCCTGAATTTAAAAACGAATTTGACGATGGTTTAGGTTTGGTAACTTATATGGGAGATGCTCATAATTCTATATGGCATTATAATATTGATACCGTTGAGGTTTACAACAATAAAAACCGTCATCCTGTATTTTTTGTTACTGGGCATTTTAGTGCAAATATTCACGAACCGAAGGAAATTTGCATATCAAAAGCACAACAATATACCCTAGCAGATAGCATTGGTGCAATTGCCTATATTGCCCCCTCAGATATGTACAATCAAGTACAAAATAATATTGATTATAACCAACATCTTTACAACTTACTTGTTGGAAATAGCTATGGCTTACCATTAGGTTCGACCCTTAATGAAGCCATAGCTTCTTACACCGATTCGTTAGGCAATTATAATAAAATGGCGGCGCAGCACCTAACGCTTGTTGGCGACCCTGCCCTGCGTTTTTCGGTAGGAGAAAACCCAGACTTAACCATTCCTTCTAGTAGCTTACGTACCTTCGACCCCGAAACAGGGGAAGAACTACTAACTTCTGGCGGATACCCGCACATTCCAAATGGGATTGATAGTGTAGAAATTCATGTGGAAATAGCAAACATTGGTAAATATACCGCTGGCGATTCTCTTACGGTAAACATTGCCAGAAAAATGTTGGATGATAGCTTAATGGTTGCCGTTTCGCAAAGAATTGCGCTACCAAAATTTAAACAAGAACTCGTATTTTTAGTCGCCAATAATGTAGTATTACAAGGAGATAATATTTTAGGACAGACCTTTGTTGTACAAGTAGACACAGATGGAGAAATAGTAGAAACGTGTGAGGACAATAATAAATTTTCGCAAGGGCTAAGTGTACAACCTATCTGTTCTGGAAATTTAGACCCGCTAGAAATCTCAGAATGTTTGAGTAATGACACCATTAACTTTTCCTCGATTTCTATTAATGATACCTACACGTCTAACTTGCCCGTAGCTATTACTAATAACCAATTAATATTAACCGATATTCCGCCAAACACCTATTCTCTTTATCATACTTATTTAGATACGCTGAGTGATTGTATTTACCAAACACATACAACCCTCGAACTATATCCCGACCCTAACATAGACCTAGGAACCGATATGTTTGTTAGCCCAGGAGAGCCGCTTGAAATAGTACCTGTTGTAGAACAAGGCATTGTGGCTTACGAATGGTCTACAGGCGAAACAATACCTAGTATTATGATAAACGAAGCTGGGGTTTATACGGTTACGGTAAGTAATAATAATGGCTGCACAAACGAAGCAAGCATTAATGTTTACCCTAACGAACTAGTATGGCCTGGCGATGCCAATAATAGTGGTATTGCCGATATGCTCGACCTCATAGCTATTGGCTTGGCTTATGATGCTACAGGTCCGGCACGTCCTGACCAAGGTACTGACTGGGAAGGTAAAGCTTGTTATGATTGGGAAACCACTTATTCTGATAGTGTGCTTTACAGCAAAAATCATAAACATGCCGATTGTAATGGTGATGGGTTTGTAAATAGTGATGATGTAGCTGCCATTGAAGCCAATTATTTTTCGGGAGCCGAGCGTTATGGAGCTCCTCCTGAAGAACTCGCAGGATACCCATTGTTTTGGGAATTAACCGATACAATTATTACTAATGCAGAGTATACTTTTGCCATTCATTTAGGAAACGACAGTATTATTGCCGAAGATGTATATGGCATCGCATTTAGAGCTAATTTTTCTGTAAATACTGGGGATAGTATTCCCATTAATCAACCAATGATTAGCTTCCAAAATTCGTGGCTAGGTGATGTAAACGAAGATTTAATAACGATAGATACTTCCTTTAATAACAATTACCAATGGGACATTGCACTTTCCCGAATCGACCATACTAACCGTAGCAATACGGGAGAAATTTGTAGAATGGTGTGTATTATGGATGTAAGTAGTTTAAATCCAGAAGGGAAACTTGCTAGTGATTACGAAATTTCGGCAAACTTATCTTTTTCTAACATTCACCTTACTTCTGCTAGTGGCGCACGCTTACCAATAGAAGCGGAAGATGGAGATTTTCAAATTACCATACATGGTACAGGTATTAAAGATGTGTTTAATCAACAAACAAAAAACCCCGACGACCTATTTACAATTGCGCCTAATCCTGCCAATAATAAAGTGTACCTACAGCACCAACTTTTAAATGGCAGCAACAATAATGATACAAATAGCAATTTCCAAATAACGGTTTACAATTTAAGTGGCAAAAAACTAGTGCAACAAACATACGATAAATACCAAAACAATGTACCAATAGATATTAGTCAACTAACCGCTGGCTATTACTTTGTACAACTAACAGATGGGCAAAACAATGCTAGTCAAAAACTAATTGTAACCAATTAAAATGAAGTATAGGTAACGGTTAAAAAATATAAAAATTAACAAATAATTTGTTTTTTGTTAAGAGGTGAAATTAGCTTAGAACCCGTTCAGGTGTGAGGTCCTGAACGGGTTATTTTTTTATGCTAACGCTAGAGCGTTTTGATTTTTGATTCTTGATTTTTGAAATGTGATTTTTCACCTGCTGACGTTAGCATAGCATTCACAAAACCCATACATCTGGATCATCCAAATTCAGACATTTTGAATTTTGATCATTGGAATTTAAACATTGATTATTATTTGTGATTTGAAATTTGTTTTTTGAAATTT
>JAHDBT010000322.1:0-1532 GCA_020630215.1 Bacteroidota bacterium | reverse complement strand
TTTGAAATTTGTTTTTTGAAATTTAAACACTATCTCCCAACAAACGCCCGCATTCCTTCCAACAAAGGAGCCGTAAAATCTAGCAAATAATAATGCACCCCTTGTTGTAACAATTGTGTTTTTAATAGTTGGTTTCGTTCTGCTAAAGCCTGGCAATATTCGGCTTTAATGCTCCTCGGATTTACCTTTATCACCTCTCCTGTTTCTAAATCTTTAAAACTCACCCACTCACTTTTTGATTTTCCTATATCTAAATTCCGTTCTTTTTTTCCTAGCAGATGTAGCACCATTACCTCATGTCCATACAACTTTAATTGTTGCACAACCTCCAAAATTTCCCGTTCCGATTCGTAGCAATCGCTAATTAATACCACCAAATTTTTAGCGTGGTGACTGTTCGCTTGCAAAGGCAATAATTTTCGTAATTTAGTCCATTCGCTCCATTTAGCACCTACGTTTGTTTGGGCATTTTCTAGTAAATAATAAAACCGTGCTGTTTGTGCGGTGCTTGTGCCTGCGCCATTAACGTTACTCAAATACTCAATTTGCTGCGAATTACAAATGTACAAACCCAAACCATCTCCTTGCTGATGCGTGATGTAACCTAGGGCAGCGGTTAAATATCGTCCATAGTTAAACTTGCTAATCCCTGCTTCGCTGTACTGCATAGAAGCACTGGCATCTAAAATAAAATGCACCTGCATAGCCTGTTCCGTTTCCGATTGTTTTACATAGTACCGCCCCGACCGTGCTGCTAGTTTCCAATCTAATCGGCGTAAATCGTCGCCTACTTCGTAGCTGCGGTACTGGCTAAATTCCATGCCTGCCCCTAAACGTTTGCTGGCATGTATGCCCAATACACCCTCCATGCCCTTCACCAACATTTTGGCTAAGAGCTGCATATTTTGGATACCTCCCAAAGTTGCAGGAGCTAATAAAGCGGGATGTTTTTGCATTAACAAGAATTTATTGGAGACAATTAGTTAGTTGGGTTAACAATTTTATAATACGCAGCATCGGCAATGCCATCGCAGGGTGCATCTTTCCAGTATTGCATATTTAGTTTTTGGAGTACTTTAATGGATGCGGTGTTTGCTTTGGCGGCACGTCCAATAATTTCGGGGAGTTGTAATTTGGTAAAAGCATACTGCAAACAAGCTTTTGCCGATTCGGTCGCATATCCTCTTCCCCAATGTTTTTGAAAAAAGCGAAAACCAATATCAACAAATCCTTCGGGGTGTTTTTTTAAGCCGCACCAGCCAATAAACTCACCCGTTGTTTTTAATACGACTGCCCATCTGCCAACACCCGTTTTTTTATAGGTATCGTAATTTTGCAAAAACGTTCTCGCACTTTCTACAGATTTAAATGCAGCATCACCCGTATATTTCACCACTTCTTCATCGGCATTTAATGCCCACATATTTTCGGCATCGCCTAGTTCAAATTCTCGGAGAATTAGGCGATGGGTTGCTAAGATTTTTTTCATGTGATTTTTATTTCAGCAATTGTATTTTTTAAAAGTAGCTAGT
>JAHDBT010000321.1:3850-8321 GCA_020630215.1 Bacteroidota bacterium | reverse complement strand
GCATAAACTCCATTCTTTTTTCATTTCCAACTGACAACTCTTTTCCTAAACACTTGTTTATGAATTAATTAGCCTTTATTACACTCTTATTTCTGCTCACAAAGCCCCAAAAAAATCTTTTTTTTCCTACTAAACATTTCGTAATTTTAAACTGTTTTGTTGCTGACGGTTGTAATAATTGCCCCATTTTATATCTTTTTATAGTTTGGTTAATCCGTAAAAAAGACGTAAAATTAGGTTATCCAATAAGCCGTTAACATCATCACCTATTTACCTAGTCCTCCTATCCTTTTTTAGGTAGAAGAAAAAAATAGGTAACTTAATTAATATCATTCACAAAATAATCACCAATAACACAAAACAAAATTAATGAAACACAATAACAAACTATACTCAATAGCAGGCATTGTTATATTGCTACTGCTCGGCATGTTCGCTTTTAAACAGCAACAACCCCATACCAATCAAGCAGCAACCGCCCTTGCTAAAAAAGAAACACAAAAAATACGTGGCTTCCGAAAAGCTATTGAGTATCAGTACCGATTACGAGCCAACCAAACAACAGGCGAGTTAAATTTAAAAGATATTTACAAAGCCCGTGAAATGGTTCGAGTAAAAGAAGAAACCAAAGAAGGTTTAGAAATGAACTGGGAATTTATGGGTCCTAATAATGTAGGCGGTCGTACTCGTGCCCTATTAGTTGACCCCGACAATACCAATAAACTTTTAATGGGTAGTGTTGCTGGTGGCTTGTGGCAATCTAACGATGGAGGAATGAACTGGACCGAACATCCTCAAAATCACGAACTCGAAAACTTAGCCGTTAGCTGTATGACTTACGATAAAAATGGCTACATTTATGTAGGTACAGGCGAAGGTTTTGCAAGAGGACTAAGTGGCGATGCTGGCGGTGGCATAATGGGAAGTGGCATTTACAAATCAACAGATAATGGCGCAACTTTTAGCCTTATGCCATCTAGCATTCCTAGTTCCAATAATACGGGCGATGCATGGGCTACTGTACATGCACTAGCAGCACATCCTACTCAAAATATTGTTTATGCAGGTACACAAAGTGGTTTTTATATGAGTTACGATGGTGGCGACTGGGAAAAAGTAACCAACATTAGCGGTGCAGGTCAAGATGTAGCAGTTGCTTCTAATGGAACTGTGCATGTAGTAAGCAGTTCTAAATATTATAGAGCAACCGATGGCGAAAACTTTGAAGAGTTAAGCGGTCAAAACCTCGGACAAATACCTGTTGTTGGCGGCCGCAAGCGCATCAAAGTAGCCCCTAGTGATCCGAACTACGTGTATATATCGTCCGCTAATGGTTTTGCAGGCTTGAGTTTTTGTTTACGTTGGGTAATGCAATCGACCGACGGCGGTACAACTTGGATAGAAATTGGCACAGGTGGTAGCAATGCTTTTAAGCCATTTGGTTATCCAAGCAGCAGTATTTGCCAAGGCGATTACGACCAAGCACTAGCAGTAGATCCTATAAATCCCAATCGTATTTTTCTAGCAGGTATTTCCTTTTGGGAATGGGAGGGCAATACAGGTGGCTGGACACAAAAAGATAATGTTTTTGCTGCTGTTGGTAATCCTTATCAACTTCATGCAGATAAACACGACATTCTTTTCGACCCTGAAAACCCCAATTTAATGTATATTGTAAGTGATGGTGGTATTGCCCGTAGTACCAATGCTCAATCGGCCTCCTTGTCTTTTCAAACTATTAATAAAAATTACAATGTTACCCAATTTTACTCTGTAGCAGCAGGATTAGATGGCATTGTAATGGCAGGTTCGCAAGATAATGGTACTCAACTTGTAAGTTTTGATAGCAACTCGGTATTAGACGGCGACGAAGTATATGGCGGCGATGGCGGTTATACCGAAATTTCGGATATTAACCCCAACGTGATGTTTGGTAGTTATGTAGATGGCACCTTAAGACGCTCGGGAAGTGGTGGTGATTCGTTTAGCAATTTTTTTGACCAACACATTGATTGTATCCCTAGAAACATGGACGGTTCTTGTAATCCTGATGGCGCAGTAGATGGCAACCCAGAATTTATTACTCCATTTGTTTTATGGGAAGATTTGGAAACCTTTCTTAATACGGGAGAAGAAAAAGCTCGTTTTGCAACTGGTAGTGGCAATGGAAAAGTTTGGATGCTCGACAATCCGCTACAAACCAACGAGCTTGGACCGTGGTTTAATGTTGGGAATTTTAGTGGTAGCCAAACAATTAGTTGTGTTGCATTTTCTAAAGATGGAAACACTCTTTTTGCAGGAAGTTCTACGGGTTCTATCCTACGTATTACCAACCTCAACACGGTTAATTTAGAAGACCTTCACGACACAAATTATGATAGCAATAGCACCCCTTCTAATGTTACCCAAATAAACTTACCCAGCAATCTTGGTGGAGGTCAATACGTTACCTCCCTTTATGTTAGCAACTTTGGAAACACCTTGCATATAAGTTTAGGTAATTATGGCAATAGTGATTATGTGGTTGTTTCTAATAATGTACAAGCAGATGCAGAGGATGTTGAATTTGAATCTATACAAGCAGATTTACCGCCAATGCCTGTTTACGATGTGGTAGTTGATAAAGGCGACCCTAATATTGTTTTAGCAGGAACGGACATGGGCGTTTGGTCTGGACATCGCACACAAATTGGTGTAAACGAATATGAATACACTTGGCAACCACAAAACACAGGGCTAGGTCCCGTACCTGTTTTCCGTTTACGTCAAGAAAATATTCAACAACCCCCTATTGTAATTAGCCCTGATTTATCTATTGATCCTACCATTGATTGTTTTATTACCTATATTGGTACCCATGGAAAAGGTATTTTCCGTAGCACTTCGCTGACCCTCGGCAATTGCGAAATCCCCGATCCAATAAGTATTTACAATGGTATTAACGACGAGCTTGCCCCCACACTAAAACTTAAAGCTTATCCTAATCCTGTAGCCATCAATAGCACCCTCAACATCGAATTATCGCTTAAAATAAGTGCACATACCGAGGTAGCTATTTACGATTTACAAGGACGAGAAGTTAAACGCCAAACCCTAGGACAACAGCAAGCAGGCACACAACAATTAAGCATTAACACCAGCCAACTTTCCGCTGGCACTTACCTAGTAGTTGCTCATACAGACGACTATAATGTAAGCCAAAAAATTGTGGTGCAATAGAAAATGCCTTTGGTTTTCCTTTTTTATTAATCGCTAAATTGCTAACATTGTTTTTATCTAAGTTCACGGTAAAAGAATACATAGAACACGAAAGAGAAAATGGTATCAAGTATGAATACCACGATGGGGAAATATTTGCCATGGCAGGAGGTACTTATAATCACGGACTGCTATGTGCCAATATTTATTCTGAACTGAGAACTGGTATTACCAAAAAAAATCAGCCATGTAAACCTTTATCAAGTGAAATAAAACTATTTATAAAATCTAAAAATAGTTATGTACATCCTGATAGTATGGTCGTATATGGGGAAGTCGAGAAATCCGTTGCAGATAAAAATGCCATAGCCAATCCCATTTTAGTGGTTGAAGTACTTTCCCAATCTACAGCAGAATATGATAGAGGGGATAAGTTCTATCTTTACAGGCAAATTAAAACATTAAAAGAATACGTTTTAATTAACCAAAACAAATATGTATTTGAGGTCTTTTACAAATCTAAGGATGTAGACTTGTGGAAAATATCGAGATACGAAGGCCTTGGTACAAGCATAAAATTGGAGTCTATTGGACTTGAAATAAAGATGAGTAATTTATATTTTGATATCGCCATAGATACAACACTTTAACGGTATGAAATACACTATGCTCAGTCATAATTATTAAACTAAAAAAGGGATCTTCCTTTAGCAGATATGCTAAGAGAAGGTCCCTTTTCTATAGAAACTAATATTGGTCAATTCAATTAGCCCAACAATTGTTGTAGTTTCATGGCTAATCCCATATTACCATCAATTTTAAATTTGCCCATCATAAAAGCAGTCATCGGGTTTAAGTCGCCGCTAACCATACTTTCTAGATCTTCTAACTTTACATTAACGGTGCAATCAGCCTCACCGCTATCATTGGTAACATTCATTTTACCATCACTTTCCCCTAAGTAAATATTGCTTCCATCTTCAAAATTAAATTTGATGCTTCCGCCAATACTTTCCGTGTTTGCAGCTCTTTCTTGTAATGCTGCAGTTGTTGTTTCTAAACTCATGATTAAAAAAATTGAATTGAATTAAATAAATTGATTAAAAGTTGTTGTTTTTTAGTGGTCAGTAGTCAGACCGTGCGCTGCGCTTACTGTCAGATCGCTGCGCTGTCAGTTTCCTGCTGACGTTTTCTTTTATGGACTAGCTAGTACTTTAGTTTTAGTGGTCAGTAGTCAGACCGTGCGCTGCGCTTACTGTCAGATCGCTGCGCT
>JAHDBT010000321.1:0-3750 GCA_020630215.1 Bacteroidota bacterium | reverse complement strand
GTCAGTTTCCTGCTGACGTTTTTTTTATGGACTAGCTAGTACTTTATACCTTATACAAAAGCACCTTCTACTACTTCACATCTTCTTATCGCAATCGCTTAAACAGTGAACTAAATTTCATCATTGCGCCTAAGTCGCTTACTTTAAGTTTGCCTGTCATCAATGCTTCTTGCGGATTAATACGACCGTGTTCTACGTCTTCGTAAACATGGTCTTGCACTTCTACTAAACAAGCGGCATCCCCTTCTAGTCCAGTTAACACCTTGCATTCACCGTTTTCGATGTTTACGGTAAACTGCCCACCATTATTCCCATCAATATTAAAGTGAAAAATGCCATTGTAAGCACCTGCTTTTTCTGCTTTAAATCGTTCTGATAAGGAGGTCATTATTTCACTAGCAATTTTAGCTTTGCTTGCTCCATTTGCGACAGCAGCAGCTTCTGCCGCTTTGTTGGCATTTTCGTAATTGGCATCATCTATTACCATTTTAGAAATAATTTCTCGCATAATTTCCGACGTACCACCACCAATTGTACCAATACGACTGTCTCTAAACATACGAGCAATTTTGTATTCTTCCATGTAACCATAGCCGCCAAAACATTGTAACAATTGCGTTGCTGCCTTATCAGATAATTCGCTGATTAACAGTTTAGCCATCGAGCATTCTTTTACCGCATACATACCATCATTGTGCATTCGTGCTACGTGATACAAGAAATACCTTGCACTTTCTATTTCGGTTGCAAGGTTGGCAATACGGTGACGCAATACTTGAAACCTATTAATAGGACGACCAAAAGCCCTACGTTCGCTCATGTATTTAAGGGTGTGACTCATCATTAAATCCAAGGAGCCAATGCCCATTGCTGCACCTGTTAGGCGTTCTACCTGTAAGCCACCCATGAGGTAGTAAAATCCTTGTCCTTCGTCGCCAATTAAATTTTCTACAGGTACTCTTACTTCATCAAAAGCCAACTCTGCGGTATCGGATGCATGCCAGCCTAATTTTTTTAATTTGGTGGCAGAAACGCCTTCGGCATGTCTATCTATTACTAATAAGCTAATGCCATTTACCCCATTATTAGGATCGGTTTTAACTACGGTTACTAAAAAGTCGCCATAAACGCCATTGGTAATAAAGGTTTTAGAACCATTTACAATATAATGGTCGCCATCCCTAATTGCCGTTGTTCTTATATTAGCTACATCCGAACCTGCGCCAGGTTCACTTATAGCAATACAACAAATCCATTCGCCACTAATGGCTTTGGTTAAATATTTTTCTTTTAAAAACTCACTTCCTTTATGAAATATATAGGGCGATGCCATGTACTGTTGCACACAAGGCGTAATGGCCAAGCCTCCAGAATAACATTTAGAAATCTCTTCCATAAAAATAATGGAATAGAAAAAGTCCACATCTACCCCGCCATATTTTTCGGGGTAATTAAGACCCAAGTAACCCATATCGCCAAACTTTTTCCAGAGTTCTTTGGGTATGCGTTGCTGTTCTTCCCAATCGTCAATAAAGGGTATCACTTCTTTGTCTAGGAACTGTCGAAGTCCTTGACGAAACATGTTGTGTTCTTCGGTAAAATAGTATGCACTCATAGTTGTTGTTGTTTTTTATTTATATGATACGTTTATTTTTATTTTTTTCAAAAAAACCAGGATCTCTTTACCTTGCTTTTAAAGTGATTTTATAAGCATATAATCTAGCTTGTTTTTTCTAACTTAAACCGATAAAACATGCCACTAAATTCCATCATGGCAGCAAGGTTGCTAATTTTTAAGTCCCCTTGCATAATCGCTTGTTGCGGATTGGTTTTTCCTAGTTCCACATTGGCATAAATATCGTCTTTTGTTTCGATTAAACAAATGGCATTTCCTAGTAAACCTTCTTGTACTTGGCAAGTACCGTGGTCAATATTTACGGTAAATTGTCCACCATTATTTCCTTCAATATCAAAATGAATAGTGGCTTGGTAGCTTAGGGCTTTTTCGTTTTTTAAACGCTCACTTAAAGAGTAAATAATTTGTTTGGCGGTAATTGTTTTTTCGGAGTTGACCGCCTCACTTCCTTCCTCATTTATTTTTGATTGATGTTGTGTTGCCATTTGATATTGCACATCATCAATTACCATTTTAGCAATTATTTCTCGCATAATTTCTGAGGTACCTCCACCAATTGGTCCTAGGCGAGAATCTCTAAACATACGGGCTAAAGGATAGTCTTCCATAAAACCATACCCCCCAAAACATTGTAAGCACTCGTACATCACTTTATCCGATAACTCAGTTGCTAACAACTTGGCCATGGCACTTTCTTTTACCGCATAATGCCCATCGTTAAACATGCGGCAAACGTGATACACAAAAGCTTTGGCGGCTTCTACTTCTGTAGTTAAATTGGCAATACGGTGGCGCAACACTTGAAACTTGTTGATAGAGCGTCCAAATGCTTTGCGTTCGTTCATATATTTAAGGGTGTGATTAAGAGCCGATTCACAAGCAGCAACGGCAGATATTGCTAGGATTAAACGTTCCAATTCAAAACGTTGCATAATGTAGTAAAAACCTTTGCCCTCCTCTCCTAGTAAATTACTAGTAGGTACACGTACATTGTCAAAAGCAATTTCGGCGGTATCGGATGCACGCCATCCTAGTTTTTTTAATTTGGTCGCACTCAGTCCTTCCGAGTTTCTATCTACGAGCATCATGCTTATGCCCGATGCAGCTTTACTAGTATCCGTTTTAAGGGCTACAATTAGGTAGTCGCTGTATACGCCATTGGTAATAAAAGTTTTGGAGCCATTAATAATATACTCGTCTCCATCTCTTACTGCTTTTGTCTGAATATTCGCTACATCCGACCCTGCGCCAGGTTCACTAATTGCCAAGCAACCAAAAATAGCTCCTTTAATACTTGGCACTAAATATTTTTGTTTAATTGCCTCACTTCCTTCTGCTAATAAATGTGGGCAAGCAAGGGTCATATGCGCTAAAACAGCCGCCCCAAATCCTGCCGAATCACACTTAGTTACTTCTTCAATTAATAGTACCGTGTAGAAAAAATCTAAATCTAATCCACCATATTTTTCGGGATACATTAATCCAAAATAATCCATCTGCCCAAAGGTCTTCCAAATATGCCTAGGAATCGTTCTTTTTTCTTCCCATTCTTCAATAAATGGTTTCACTTCTTTCGCCAAAAATGCCTGTACGCTTTGTCGAAATAATTCGTGTTCTTCGGTGAAATAATATTTGGTGTTCATTTATTCAAGTATTGAATGATTGGATTGTTACCTCTAAGGGATGATGAAAAAATAATTTACAAATTTCCGCAAAGAGATTTTCTAATAAACAAGGCGCAAAATAGGAGCGTGCGATTTTTACGCAGTAAAATAAATATCCCTTTGGATATTTAAGCTAAGGGAACCGCTTGCGGATAAATAGCAGCGCTATTACGAGTATTTGTAACGCAGGATATTGGGAAATATCGAAGTGGAAAATGTAAATTTATTCTTCGTCCCTAAACATATGATCAAATTGTTTTTTTTGACGCTAAAAAATTGGAATTTGATAATGGTAACGCAGCAAAGATACAAATAATAATGCCTATCTAACAAGTATAATGTTGCTACCTTTTCGACAAATAAACTTTTCCTGCCTACCCAAAAACCTATTTTCTAAATTTTAAAGGTCAAAAAATAAAAATCCAATAAATCTATTTATTGCTTGCACTT